>NZ_JACSJW010000005.1:0-207912 GCF_018617295.1 Exiguobacterium sp. S3 | reverse complement strand
CGTCCTGAGCCAGGATCAAACTCTCCAAAGAATTTGATATAGCTCTTAAATTGACGAAGCTTGCGCTTCATTCAAAAATTGTAAAACTTATTTTTGCCTCATCGTTCAGTTTTCAAAGTTCGTCTGCCGCTCTTGGCGACTTCATTAATCTATCACGTTTTGATTGTTTTCGTCAACAACTTTTTCACAAATTGTTTTTCTGAAATAATCTTTTGCCGTGACAACGTTTATAACTATAATCTCTATTTACCACTTCGTCAATACAAAAAACAATAAAAACTAAAAAAGATTTACCTCCCATCAACATGATGAAAAGTAAACCTTCTGCTTTGTATTAATCGAGACGGACATAGCCCGTCTTCTCAACTAACGTCTGCCCATCCTCGCTTTCGAGCCATTTTAGAAATTCTTCATATCGCTCTGCCTTCTCTTCCGTAGTCACCGCATAAAATTCAGAAGCCAGTGGATACGATCCATCCTGAATCGTTTCAACGGTCGGTTCGATTCCATCTATACGAAGTAACTTGATTTCATGGTCATGCACCATTTCTGTCGCATAGTATCTAAATGAAAATCCAATCGCATTTTTATGGTTCCGATACGATGAAGTTTGTTGAATGATTCCACCCATCCCTTCAGGAACATCTTCTACCGGCGCCTCCATGAGCTTTTGTTCGCCCATCATCTTTTGTAACGCCGTTTGACTGCCACTATCCTCCGGTCGTTGAAAAGCACGAATGGATTCCGAGTCCCCTCCGACCTCTTCCCAATTCCGAATGTCTCCTGAATAAATCCCCCGAACTTGTTCCATCGTCAAAGAATCGACCGGGTTATCTTCATGGACGAAGAACACAAATGCTTCCCTTCCAATCGCCGTCATATGTAAAGAAACGTTTTTTTGTTTCGCAACCTTCAATTGACGGTCAGATGGACCAGCGACGAAAATCAAGTCGGTCTGATCGTTCATCAGTCGGCTATACGCTTCCGGTGTTGTCGTCGACACGACTTTACTCGTTTGATCATTATATGGATCATACGTTTCCGAGTCCGGATAAACTGCTTCCACGAATGAAGCGTACATCGGATAGAGCGCTGTCGCTCCATCTAATCGCGGCAAACCTTCCTCAAACTTCACCAAAGCCTCGTGATCGAGTCTCGCCAATTGTTCTGAATCCGTGAACGGCTGATAATCCATCAACTCCACACCGCGTTCCTCAATCTTCAAACTATCTTGATACATATAATATCCTTTCACAGAAGCGAAGAGGATAGCACCGACTAACGCACCCCAGCCGAGAACTTTTCGAATCTTTTGTTTTGAAAAGGACGAAAAATCATAGAGTCCCATACATATGATTAGTAGAACGGCCATATACCATATCGTCCAAATAATCGGTCGCCCAAGTGTGATGGGGTCTCCCATCGTAAAAAGGGCGACAAAGACAGAAATCACAACCGTGACAAATAAAATAAAGACGGTTCCCACGCTAAATTTCAATAGTTTCATATAACTGATTTTCTCCTCATTGTTCCTATGAAAGGGAAGTTAAGCAATCTCATAAAGCACTGCCTCTACCCCGACCCCTTTCGTCGGTCTCGTGACCGTTCGAACATACCCTTTTTTCACTAAAAAACCAATGATGCTTCCAAGGTCGACACGGAGCTCATTCAAATTCGGATGTTCCATCAATTCTGAGAACGTCCACGCTCCGCCTTTCTCCTGCATCGTCTGAAGTAATAACAACGTCCCCGGCAACACTTTCGATTGAATCAAATGTTCCATGCCAATGACGACAAGGTGGATGCGCTGTTCAAGCGATTCTTGTCCTCCGACCAATTCATCGTGCAGCTTATAAATTTCGAGGTCAATGGCTCGTACCTGTTCCCACAATACGATTTCCGGATGAATCCCCGCCTCAAGAATCGAGAGGCGTGCCAGGTGAGTGAGCGCATGATGAATCTGAGTGAAGGCGTCTTGGAACTCCCCTTCTAAAAATAGATAACGTCCGTCTTCAAACCGACGCAACAACTTTGCGAAAGAGATTGAGAGTTGTAAACGTTGTTCCCGATTCGTTAAATTACGGTTGCGCTGTCGTAACTCTAAAATGTACTCATTTCGTTCGAACAAGACGATTCCGTCTTCAATCCAATGAATGGCTCGCCGATTTTCATTCAAGACAATCCACCGATCCATCATCGAGTCACTGACTACGTGCAGGACAATTTTTTCTTGACCGACCTGATAGTGTTTCACCGTCCAAAACGGTTCTGGTTTTGCTTCAATCACAATGAGCAGGCGATCCGATTGATCCGTCAACGGATCACGTGCCCGCTTTTTCTTCACTTCAATAATCCCGAGTGTCGTTTTTAATGCAGCATATTCTGAATAAATGGTGCGAGTCGCATATTCCATCGTCATCTGGACCCCTTCTCTCCCAATCGCAAGTTGACTATATATGACGATTGTCATTTTCGATACGAACCAATTTCGCCCTCTTTTCAAAAAACTCCTGCCGAAAAAGTGCAGGAACTTCTCACTCGTTTGAAGATGAGCTATTATAGAGACAGACTATTGGAGGGATTCACTCATGAAAAAACGGGGGAACAAAATCAACCGCGCACGTAATATAGCATTACTTCTTATCTTCGGTGGGATTGGGGTCATGTATCTCGGCCTTCTCGCCAAATCCATCACCTGGCTCATGATTATTTTCATGCTTCTCGGATTTGTCATGGTACTTGCGAGCTCTGCCCTTTACTTCATCGTCGGGATGGCCTCGACAAAAGCCATCATCGTGACTTGTCCGAACTGTGAAAAAGAGACGAAGATGCTCGGACGCGTCGACTTATGTATGCATTGCGACGAACCGCTCACAATCGACCGCTCACTTGAAGGTAAAGAGTTCGATGAGAAATACAACAAACGTCAGTCACAACAAACGGACTAACACAAAAACCACATCCGAGCAGTCGGATGTGGTTTTTTAATGTGTTTGCGATTGTTCAGACTGACAAGACGGGCACGTTCCGTACACTTCAAGACGGTGACGATCAACTTTGAATCCAGTCAATTGAGATGCAACCGATTCGATTTCATCTAATACAGGATAGTTAAAGTCGACGACTTTTCCACACGTATCACAGATGATGTGATAGTGCTTCGACGTCACAAAGTCAAAACGACTCGAGGCGTCCCCATAGTTCATCTCTTGAACGAGACCCACTTCTTTAAAAACGCGCAAGTTGTTATATACAGTGGCCACACTCATATTTGGAAACCGTGCGGCAAGTGCCTTATAAATGTCATCCGCTGTCGGGTGACTATGCTCCGTGACGAGGTACTCCAAAATGGCCTGGCGCTGAGGCGTCATTCTGACTCCATGTTCTCGGAGCGACTGAACAGCATGGTCAAGCATTTCGCTTCCCACGTCAATCCCTCATTTCTTCTATAAAATTCATGCGAAATAGTTTTGGACATTAACTTATTTCTTACATAGTAATCTTTATAAATAGTGTACTGATTTCTCAACTACTCGTCAAACACTGAGCTTATGCGGTTGACGGCTATGATACAATAAGTGCGAATTTGAATAAGGAGGCAATACATATGACTACTTCATCAAATCGTCAGTCATCCGATGCATTATACCAAGATGCACTCACTCACATCGTCGGAGGTGTCAACAGTCCATCCCGCTCATTTAAAGCAGTTGGTGGCGGCGCCCCCGTTTATATGGAACGCGGCGAAGGGGCCTATTTTTATGATGTAGACGGGAATCGCTACATCGATTATTTGGCAGCGTACGGTCCAATCATTACCGGTCACGCCCATCCACATATTCATGAAGCGCTCGTCAATGCTTCTTTAAAAGGCTTACTTTACGGGACACCTCATCGTCTCGAAGTCGAGTTTGCGAAGAAACTAAAACAAGCCATCCCTTCGATGGATAAAGTACGATTCACGAACTCGGGGACGGAAGCCGTCATGACGACAGTACGAGTCGCCCGTGCTTACACCGGTCGTGAACTCGTTGTGAAATTCAGCGGTTGTTATCACGGTCATTCGGATCTCATGCTGATTGCAGCAGGTAGTGGTCCAGCGACGCTCGGTTCTCCGGACTCTGCAGGTGTAACAAAAGCCACTGCCAAAGAAGTCATCACCGTCCCGTTCAACGACGTCGAAGCGTATCGCGAGATGATGAAAGAATGGGGAGACCAGGTCGCTTGTGTGCTCGTCGAACCGATTGTCGGGAACTTCGGAATCGTTGAACCGAAGCCAGGTTTCCTCCAAGCTGTCAACGACATCACACATGAACACGGCGCACTCGTCATCTATGATGAAGTCATCACGGCGTTCCGTTTCACATACGGAAGTGCCCAACAAGTGTATGGCATCGAACCAGATATGACGGCACTTGGTAAAATCATCGGTGGTGGTCTACCGATCGGCGCTTACGGCGGGAAGGCTGAAATCATGGAGACGGTCGCCCCACTCGGACCTGCATATCAAGCCGGCACGATGGCCGGTAACCCGGCCTCGATGGCGACAGGAATCGCTTGCCTGGAAGTGCTCGAGCAACCTGGTGTCTATGAGAAATTAGACGCACTCGGTGCGAAACTGGAAGCCGGCATCCGCGAGGCGGCAGAAAAGCATGATGTCACGATCACGCTCAACCGCTTAAAGGGGGCACTCACCGTTTACTTCACGGATGAAATCGTCACCGACTATGAAGGTGCGGAAAAGTCAGATGGTGAGAAGTTCGGACGCTTCTTCAAGTTGATGCTTGAGAATGGCGTGAACTTGGCTCCATCAAAATATGAAGCCTGGTTCTTGACGACAGAGCATACGGAACAAGATATCGAAAAGACAATCGAAGCGGTAAATCGCTCGTTTGCTCAATTGTAAGAAGGAGATGCGCAAGCATCTCTTTTTTTCGTCTAAAAGGGGACATCTTCAAAAAAAGTGTCTCTTTTTACTGAGTACCGTCCCCCATTACAGTAGAACCAAGGAGGTGCTCACCATATGAAATTTAATGATTTTCCATTAAATGTCCGCTTACGACTCGTTTGCGGATTTTGCATTCGAATCGTCGGATCAGCCATTTTCCCATTCATGGCACTCTATTTCTCAGAAGAGTTGGGGAAAGTCCCCGCTGGTATCATCATGACCTCATTCGTTATCGTCGGTTACTTGACCGGTCTATTCGGTGGATACTTTTCCGATCGGTTCAATCGGAAGGTTGTCTTACAGATTGGTCAGGTGATTCAAATCATCTGTTTTCTTGGGATGACCATCGCCATTCACCCATCGAATAACTGGGCACTCGTCGTCGCCATCCTCTACTTCGGACATGCCGTTTCGAACGGATTGAACTATCCGGCACTTGAGGCAATCGTCATCGACTCCATGGAAGAATCGAATCGAAAAGCCATCTACGTGTATGACTACTGGCTCGTCAACTTGGCTATCGCCGGAGGCGTCATGCTCGGCGGTGCCTTCTATCGCGACCATCGTTTCGCTCTCTTTATCGGTATGACGGTCATTCTCACTGTGACCACCATCGTCCTTCAACGCTATTTGGTCGACACATACACCGGCAATCGTTCAACACCGTCAAACCCGATTCATGGCGTCATCGAAAACTATAAAATCGCATTACGTGACCGCCGTTGGATCACATTCGTATTTGGAAGTATGCTCGTCTTTTCGACCGAGTTTCATATGGCGAACTACATCGGTGTCCATTTAGCAGAGTCATTCGAAAGTCGTCAAATTCTCGGGATACCTTTTGACGGGGTACGCATGATGGCGTTTATGCAACTAGAGAACACCTTGCTCGTCGTCGCCATCACGTTTGCGGTCACCGCTTTCGTCAAACGTTTCAAAGAGAAGACCGTGTTTTTCATTGGCTTATCGTTATATATCACAGCATACGCCGCCATTACCTCGATGAACTCCTTTATCGTCCTGGCCACACTCGCAATCATCTTCACAATCGGCGAACTCCTCTACTCTCCAATTCGGCAAGTGAAACAGGTTGACCTCCTCGATCCTGAACGCCGGGCTTCCTACCTTGCGTTCGGCGGGCTCACATTCCATGGAGCCAAGTTGGTTGCTGCGGCAGGAATTGTCGTCGGCGCGTTCATCGGTCCGGTCTTGATGAGCGGTTACATGTTTGTCTTCGGTGCCCTCGGTGCTTACTTGTATTATGTATCGCTCTACAAGATGCAACCTGCTCGCCAACTCGCTGCTTGACGTTTAACATGAAGACAAAACGGTAAAACATTACGATGAAGGAGGCGAAGTACTTGCCTGCGATTGTTTTATTTGATGGCGATTGCAACTTCTGTGATGCCAGTGTTCAGTTCATCATTCGTCATGATCGACACGCCTCGATTCACTTTGCTTCGCTCCAAAGCGAGGTCGGTCAGTCGCTCCGAGCACGACACCGGATCCCGGAATCAGTCGACAGCATCGTCTATATTGAGGAAGGGGTTCCTTACTTAAAATCAGACGCTGCGATTCGAATTGCCGAACACCTTGATGGCCGTTGGCGCCTGCTTCGACTCATTCGTTTCATACCTAGACCGATTCGTGATCATGGATATGCGTTATTCGCCAAACATCGGACACGTCTATTTGGAAAGAAGGAAGTGTGCACACTCCCTTCCCCGGATGTTCGTAAACGATTTTTAGACCGCTAAAAAAGTCGAGCCATTAATGGACTCGACTTTTTTATTATTCGACTACGGCTAAATCTTGAATCATATACAGGTCGTAATACGCCCCGCGACGACGCATCAACTCTTCATGCGTTCCCGTCTCCATGATTTGACCGTTATCCACGACGACGATTTGATCGGCGTCCGTAATGGTCGACAAGCGATGGGCAACGATTAACGTCGTCCGTCCTTTCGTCAGACGGGCCAGCGAGTCTTGAATCATCGCTTCACTTTCTAAATCAAGCGCACTCGTCGCCTCGTCTAAAATTAAGATCGGTGGATTCTTCAAGAAGACGCGTGCAATCGCAAGCCGCTGCTTCTGTCCACCAGACAGTTTGACACCTTTCTCCCCGACCGGTGTCGCATATCCGTCCTGTAGTTTCGAGATGAACTCATGGGCGTTCGCTGCCTTGGCCGCCGCGATGACTTCCTCATCCGTCGCATCCGGTTTCCCCATCCGAATATTCATGGCGACCGATTCGCTGAAGAGGACCGAATCCTGCATGACCATCCCAATCTGGTCGCGGAGTGCACGTAATTTGAAATCACGCACATCGATGCCGTCGATTTTGATGCTTCCATCCGTCACGTCATAGAAACGCGGAATCAAACTGACGAGTGTCGATTTCCCTCCACCGGACATTCCGACAAACGCCACGCGTTCACCAGAGCGGATTTGAAGGTTCACATCGTTCAACGCTCTTGTCCCGTCCTGTTCATACGAAAAACTCACATGCTCAAGGTCGATTTTACCTGCTGTCGACAACGGGACGAACCCGTTCGATTTCTCTTCGATATCATATGTTTCATCCAAAAACTCAAAGACACGGTCCATCGATGCGACCGACTGCGTGAGTGTCGTCGCCGAGTTGACGAGACGACCGAGCGGTGCATAGAGTCGGTCGATGTACGCGATGAACGCGACGAGCGTCCCGAGCGATACCGCTTCTTGAATGACGAGCCACGATGCCGTCGTGAAGATGAGGATTGGCGCGATGTCGGTGATGGTCGATACGACGACATACGTCTTGGCGTTCCAACTCGTATGTTTAAGTGCCGCGTTGAGGAAACCACCATTCTGTTGTTCAAATGCCTTATTCTCATATGGCTCTAGCGCAAAACTCCGAATGACCGCCATCCCGTTGACACGCTCTGTCAAATGCCCTTGTAAATCAGCGAGTGCCGCCGACCGTTCACGCGTCAAACGACGCAACCGCCCATAGAAATAGCGGACTGCGATCGCATAAAACGGAAGTGGTAAAATCGCAATCAACGTGAGTTGCGGGTCAATCGTATACATGATCCCGATGGCGATAAGAATGGTGACCATGTCGAGCCAAATATTCATCAGCCCGGTGATGACGAAGTCTTTCGTCTGTTCGACGTCATTGATGATCCTTGAAATGATTTGTCCCGTCTTATTGTTTGAATAATAGCGGAGTGACAACTTTTGGACGTGGTCGAATAACCGGTTCCGCACATCGAACAAGACACGCGTTGCGGCCCACTGCGCCAAATATTGACGCAAGTATTCGATCGGTGGCTTGAGGACCAAGAAGACGAAGAAAACGATGCTGAACAACCAGACGAGCGTCGTGTAGTCCTGCTTCGGCGCATCGTCCGTCAAATAGTTATCGATGACATATCTATAAAGTAACGGTAATCCGAGCGGGATGGAAAACTTCAAAATCCCGACGAAAATGGTAAGGGCAATTTGTTTCTTATACGGACGAACAAACTGCAAATAACGTTTAATACTACCCATAATGCCTCCTGACTTAAGAAAAAAAGCGGAGATGAGGAATCATCTCCGGTAACGTGCTTCGTATTCGCGATACCATTCATCGACGAATGTTGGGTTGAACGGCCCTTTCCGTCCTCGAATCCAGTTGATCAGTTCTTGCACGTTCTGCTTCAAGATTCGATCAATCGCTTTCGGATAATTCATCTCGCGACGATGCCGCTCATATTCATCTTCATCTAAAATCGTGTACGACATATCCGGGAACACCTTGATGTCCAAATCGTAATCGATATATTTGATGGCACGTTCATCCCCATCAAATGTAGTCGGCGAACCTAGATTACAGTAGTAGTAAATCCCGTCTTCGCGAATCATACAGATGACATTGAACCAATACTCAGATGAAAAGTAGCAAATTGCCGGCTCTCGCGTTCTCCATTGCCGACCGTCTGACTCGCTGACCATGATGCGATCATTGAATCCGATCATATCCGTTTTTGACGACTGAAGGACGAGCGTTTCTTCCCAAACGCGATGCAAAGTTCCGTTGTGCTTGTAGCTCTGTATCTCGATTTTGCTACCTGCTTTGGGAAATAAGCTCATAAGCTCCTCCTTTCCGCTGTGATGCTATACAATTCTCATATTTAATTATAGCGACTTTCAGAACCAATGAAAAAGGAAATCTCTTATTTTCATGAATTTAGTGTTTTTTGGAAGGCCCGCGCCCGTTCTTGGAACATCGGACGAAGCACGAAATACTCGACGAGTATGTTCGGAACATAGCTATCGAACGTTACTTCATCGATCATGACCGCCTTACCATCACGCGACTCAACCCGATGCACGTGTGTGAACCGCTTGAACGGAAACGGTAACGTCTTTCCTTGATCGCAGAATGCTTGGTTTCCCACCACGGTGATGGCACTGGTCCATGGCAGTTCCACCGGACCGACCCCAACGAACAACTTCACTTCATTCCCTTCGACCGAGGCGCCGTCCCCCTCTAAGCGTACTTTAGGAAACTTTGTCAGCTTCGTCAAAAGCGAGGCATCCTGTAACAAATCCCAAAGCACATCTACCGTCGTATCATATGTCGACTCTACATCAAATCGTCTCACGTTCGCCACCTGCCAATCGTTCTAATTTTTGTTGAGCAACAGAAACCGTCTTCAACTCGCGTTCCGAAGCGTCTAGCCAGACGACGTCATCCGTCGGAAGCGTATCGACACGATATAAATCGATATACCAAACGATATGAGAGAAGACATGCTTCACTTGCCCGAGATACGTTCCGTTAAGTTGTTCCCCCGTTCCTCGATCCATAAGCGGATATTGCCACATCCCAGCAAGTAACCCCTTATCCGCTCGTTGTTCGTAGGCAACTTTTCCATCTTTCTCGATGCACAGTGCGTCATACATTTCGATACGTGCTGCTCCCTTCTTCGTTTTGACCGGCAGCTCATCTTGTACATGATGCGCATATGCATAACATGTGTCTTGCACGGGACAGAGCGAGCACATCGGATTTTTCGGTGTGCAGACCGTAGCACCCAACTCCATCACACCCTCGTTAAAATCGGATGCGTGAGTCGGGTCCATCAATCGACGAACGACTTGTTCGAAGATTTTGCGTGTCTTCGGCAGTGCGATGTCGTCATAGATCCCGAATTGACGGGACATCACGCGCATGACGTTTCCATCCACAGCCGGCTCCGGTTGATTGTACGCAATCGATAGTACGGCCCCCGTCGTATATGGTCCGACCCCTTTCAGTTTCTCGAAACGTTCCTTCTCCTCCGGGACAATCCCCTCGTAAACAGAAGCGACTTCTTTGACCGCTTCGTGTAAGTTCCGGACGCGAGAATAGTAACCGAGCCCTTCCCAATACTTTACGACCTCATCCGTGTCAGCAGCTGCGAGATCTTCGAGCGTCGGAAAGCGATCCATGAACCGGTTGTAATATGGGATGACCGTATCGACTCGTGTCTGTTGCAACATGACCTCACTCACCCACACGCGGTAAGGATTTTTCGCATGACGCCAAGGTAAATCACGCTTTTCGCGATTGAACCACGTGACGAGTCCCTCGTTGAAATGGTGAATATTATAATTTGTGAACAATTTATCAAGATTAAGCATTGTGTTTCCCCTCGTTTTAAAAATATTGTATGATAAATAAAAATAGATGACGTAATTCTTTCATTATTGATGGAGGTGCTGACGCACATTGGATACTGCGACACACATTGGTATGGGACTTGGATTAAGTGCCATCGCGACGCTCAGCCCGGAAGTGTCAGGTGATGCACAACTGTTTTTAGCGATGACAGCCACGGCTCTCGTCGGCTCGCACGCACCAGACTTCGACACCGTCTTTAAGTTAAAAGGAAATAGTACGTATTTACGCCAGCATCGTGGTCGTTCACATGGAATCACTGCGCTCCTTGCTTGGCCAATCATTGTCAGCGCCGTCATCGGGACGGTCCTCGGCGTCAATCCTGCCTCCCTATGGGTCATGGCACAAATCGCCGTGTTGCTTCATGTCACGGTCGACTTATTTAATGCCTACGGGACGCAAGCGCTACAACCTTTTTCGAAAAAATGGATCGGCTGGGGCGTAATCGGGACGTTTGATCCGTACTTGTTCTCCGCTTATTACGGTGCATATGCATTATGGATGATAACGGGTGCGACTGTCCCTATTTTTGCACTGCTCATTGCGCTTGTCATCAGTTACTATGCCATTCAGTTTAAATTACGTAACCGCGCGCTCGCTACCGTAGCGAGACACTTTGCAGGGGCACATGAATTGTTCATCTCTCCAGGAATCGGTTGGGATGACTGGCATGTCGCTGTCCGTTTCCGTGATGGTCTCGGAGCCGTAAAAGTAAAAAAAGGCAAAGTCATCGAATGTGGTCGCTTCCGCGACAAACCGATGCCAGGAGAAGAAGATCTCCATTTCGTAGAGGCTCGGAAAAATGCAGACTTACAGGCGTTCCTCGAGTTTTCTAAAATTCACACGTACACCGTGACACGTCATAACGGGATGATCGAATACCGCTTTACAAACTTGCGTTATTTCTCTAAAAACATGTATCCGTTCGTTGCGGTCGTCATCGTCGACGAGCAGACGAATGACGTGTTGTCATCCTTTACAGGTTGGGTGTTTAGCGAAGACAGTCTGCAGAAAAAATTGGTATACGAACAATAAAAAGTCGCTCACCTGAGCGACTTTTCTTATTCCTCCGATTCAGTGAATTGGAGCTCGAACTCGAATTTGACTTTCTTATCGACGAGAACACCGCCCGCCTCAAGCGCTTGGTTCCACGTTAATCCATAGTCCTCACGGTTGAGCGACCCTTCTCCGGAGAAGGCGTGTTTCGTGTTGCCCCATGGGTCTTTGGCGCTCCCTTCATACTCCACTTCGAACGTCTCTTCCCGAGTCGTTCCTCGAATCGTTAAATCCCCTGTCACTTCGAATTCTCCGCCCCCTTTTGAACGGAAAGAAGTTGAATGAAAGACGAGATGCGGATGTTCCTCGGCATTGAAGAAATCGCCTGAACGAAGGTGGTTATCCCGATCTGTGTTATTGGTGTCAATCGATGCTGCCTGAATCGTCACTTTCACACTCGCATTCGCTAGATCGCTCGGCTCACCGTTCGCCTTAATATCAAATTCTTCGAATTCGCCCTTCACCTTGGAAATCATCATGTGCTTGACCGTGAACGTGATCGAACTATGCGCCGGGTCAATTTGATATGTCTTAGCCATCGTGACTCACTCCTTATGGATAAATTAATGTGTACAATCTAGTCATTTCCACAAATCTTGAGTTCAAAACGTTTTTACAAAAGATTGACAAATTATTGTCGAAAAATTTTGACTTTTATCACATCATACCGTTACGATGAAAAAAGGGAGTCGTTCGCTTACTGAAAAATGTAAGCGCATACATAACTCCTCTATCTCGTATGAAAAGGGAGGAACGATCATGATTTATGAAGTACCGAACTCAGCAGGAACGAAAGTACAGTTTAAAGACCGTTATGAGAACTACATTAACGGAAAGTGGACCGCACCGGCTGGTGGAGAATACTTTGAAAACACATCTCCTGTAAATGGGAAAGTATTATGTGAAGTCGCCCGCTCAACGAAAGAGGATATTGAACTTGCTTTGGATGCCGCTCATGCAGCCAAAGAGGATTGGGGCAAAACGTCTGTCACGGAACGTTCTGTCATCTTGAATAAAATTGCAGACCGCATGGAAGAGAACCTTGAAATGCTCGCCTATGCGGAAACATGGGAAAATGGGAAGGCAGTTCGGGAAACGCTCAACGCTGACCTTCCGCTCGCCATCGACCACTTCCGTTACTTCGCAGGGGTCATCCGCTCACAAGAAGGCGGCATCAGTGAACTCGACCACGATACAGTCGCTTATCATTTCCATGAGCCACTCGGCGTCGTCGCTCAAATCATTCCATGGAACTTTCCGATTTTGATGGCGGTCTGGAAACTCGCACCGGCACTCGCTGCCGGAAACTGTGTCGTCTTAAAGCCGGCAGAACAAACACCTTCTTCAATCATGGTTCTCATGGAACTCATCGAAGATTTATTACCACCTGGTGTCATCAATATCGTGAACGGTTTCGGTCTCGAAGCAGGAAAACCACTCGCATCGAGTGACCGTGTCGATAAAGTCGCCTTCACCGGTGAGACGACAACAGGTCGCCTCATTATGCAGTACGCTTCTCAAAACATCATCCCTGTCACGCTTGAGCTCGGTGGGAAGTCACCAAATATCTTCTTTGCCGACATCATGGAAGCGGATGACGATTTCTTCGACAAAGCAATCGAAGGTCTCGTCATGTTTGCCTTGAATCAAGGGGAAGTCTGTACATGCCCATCTCGCGCCTTGATTCAAGAGTCGATTTATGACAAGTTCATGGAACGCGTGCTAGAACGCGTCAAAGCAATCAAGCTCGGTAACCCACTCGATGCCGATGTCATGATGGGTGCACAAGCGTCGAACGAACAGATGGAAAAAATCCTGTCTTATCTCCAAATCGGGAAAGAAGAGGGCGCAGAGTGTCTAATCGGTGGAGAGCGCAACATGATGGACGGAGAGCTCGCGGATGGGTATTACATTCAACCGACCATCTTCAAAGGTCATAACAAGATGCGAATCTTCCAAGAAGAGATTTTCGGACCGGTCTTATCCGTGACGACATTCAAAGATGATGCGGAAGCACTCGCCATCGCGAACGATACCCTTTACGGGCTCGGGGCAGGCGTGTGGACACGAGACATGAACCGTGCATACCGCTTCGGTCGTGAAATTCAAGCAGGACGTGTCTGGATCAACTGTTACCACTCCTATCCGGCACATGCTGCATTCGGTGGTTACAAAATGTCCGGAATCGGTCGTGAGAACCATAAGATGATGCTCGGTCACTATCAACGTACGAAAAACATGCTCGTCAGCTACAGCGAACAAAAGCTCGGGTTCTTCTAAGATGGTGAGACGAGTCGAGGCCACCCCCGTCGCGCTCGAACTCATCGAACGTCTCAAATCAAAACACGGTCCCCTCCTCTTTCATCAGTCAGGAGGATGTTGTGACGGGAGCTCTCCCATGTGTTTCCCACGTGACGAGTTCATGGTGGGCGACCACGATGTTCTTCTCGGTGAAATCGGCGAGACGCCATTTTATATCCATGAGAAACAATATGATTATTGGAAACATACACAACTGATCATCGATGTGGTCGATGGTCGAGGTGGTATGTTTTCCCTTGAAGGTGTCGAAGGGAAACGATTTTTAGGACGTTCTCGAGTCTTTACAGAAGAAGAGCGTGAGACGCTGAAGCATGAAACCTAAGCAAAAGGACCCATTTCGATGGGTCCTTTATGATGTAAAAAACGATTATCCTCGATTGTAAAAAATATACATATGAATCATCTCGCTTCTTGTATAGTGGATACAAAGGGAGGGATTTGATGGCTTCACTACTAACAGAATTGTTCGAAGGTATTTTCGTCACCTTGATTAGCATATTCGCACCCATTTTTCTCGTCCTCACACTTATCATCCTCTACAAGGTCAAACGTTATCAAAACAGTCAATATTCTCAACAAACTCGACATTCTTACTTCAAAGTGGTCCAAGACACCGGTCTATTCGGAGAATACTTATGTGTGGCGGAGATTGAGTCAAAGTTCTTCCAACCGTTAATTCTGACAAACCTGTATCTCCCCCATCCTTCTAAAAAAGATCGAACCACTGAAATCGATGTCATTTTAATCAACCAATCCGGGGTACATGTCATCGAGTCTAAAAACTATAGCGGTTGGATATTCGGTCGGGCACGTGACCAATACTGGACGCAGACACTCCCCCGCCGTAAAAAACAACGCTTCTTCAATCCAATCAAGCAAAATGAATTGCATCTCAAAGCCATCGAGCAAGTGCTTGGAGTGGACCGAATCCATCTCCACTCATGGATCGTGTTCAGCAATCGTTCGACGCTCAAAAAAATTGAATCTACCGAGGTCCCTGTGCTCAATCGCCAAAAATGGATCAAAGAGCTGATCACCTATCAGGATTTTGTATTCGATCTTGATGAGCAAGTCCGTCTGTACGAAATCTTACGCTCCTTCACACAAGTCGACACGACTGTCGCTTTGAAACATATCGAAGACATCAAGTCGACGATCAAGCAGTAAACAAACATCCCCGTACTCATGATGAGCGCGGGGATGTTTCGTCATTTACTCTGCATTTTAAAGCGTAAATACAATTCGTTATAGTAAGCGTTCATGCGCTTCCCTAGGTTTTCATACACTTCAAGGTCCTGCGTCACTTCACGAGACGGGTAGAACCGTTCATCCGATGTGACTTCTTCATCCAAGAATTCGAGAGCCGCTTCGTTCGGTGTCGAGTATCCGACATAATCCGTGTTACGTGCCGCAATCTCAGCATCTAACATAAAGTCGATGAACTGATGTGCCCCGTCCACGTTTTGTGCCGTACTTGGGATGACGAGGTTATCAAACCAGAGATTCGTGCCTTCTTCCGGAATGACATACGTCAGTTCTTCGTTCTCATACATGATTTCCGACGCATCTCCGGACCAGACGACGGCTGCCGCTGCCTCACGGTTCGCCATCAGCATTTTGATTTCGTCTCCGACGATGGCTTTGATGTTCGGCCAAAGCGTTTCCAACTTTTGCTCCGCCTCAATCAACTCATCTTTATTCGTCGTATTGAGGGAGTAACCAAGCGAGTTCAGGCCGAAGCCCATCACTTCACGTGTCCCGTCCGCAAGGAGAATATCGTTCTCGAGCGGCATTTCCCACAGGTCGTTCCATGAAGTGATCTCACCATCGACTAGTTCAGGATTGTAGACGATCCCGACCGTGCCCCAGAAATAAGGAACCGAGTACTTGTTACCCGGGTCGAATGATTTATCGAGGAAGCGCGGATCGATATTATCAAAGTTTTCGAGTTTATCGTAATCGATTGGGAGAAGAAGATTCTCCTCTCTCATCTTACTGATCGCATAATCGGATGGAACGGCGACATCAAAGGCCGTCCCGCCTTGCTCAATTTTCGTGAGCATCGCTTCGTTCGAGTCGAACGTTTGATAAACGACCTTCAACCCGCTCTGCTCTTCGAACTCACCGATCAAGTCCTCATCGATATAATCTCCCCAGTTGTAGACGACAAGCGTGTTGTCGCCACCGAAACCTTGCGCAGCATTCAGTTGCTGAATCCAAAGAAGGAGACCGAAGCTGACAATCAATGGTACAGCCAACATGATGACTAGTTTTTTCATCGTCTAACCTCCTTTGATCCTCGTTGCGCCAACACATAATATCCGATGACAAGGATGAGCGTGAAGACGAATAGAATCGCAGACAACGCATTGATTTCAAGCGAGATACCTTGACGTGCCCGCGAATAAACTTCTACGGCGAGCGTCGTGAAGCCGTTCCCTGTCACGAAGAATGTAACAGCAAAATCATCTAACGAATAGGTGAGTGCCGTGAAGAAACCGGCAAATACCCCTGGCGTGATATATGGCAGAATGACTTTCGTCAATACATCCCACGTACTGGCACCAAGGTCACGTGACGCATCAATCAACGTCGGACTCATCTCTTGGAGTTTTGGCAACACCAAGATGACGACAATCGGAACCGAGAAAGCGATGTGCGACAAGAGGACCGAATAAAAGCCTAACTGAATCCCAAGCATCGTAAAGAGAATCAAGAAGGACGCCCCGATGATGACGTCCGGGCTCACGATCAAAACGTTGTTCAATGATAAGAGGGATGTCTTCGTATACTTTTGTTTCGCCGTATAGATGGCGAGTGCCCCGATGACACCGAGCACGGTCGAAATCGTCGCCGAGAGCAATGCGATGACAATCGTATTCAAGACGATGACGAGAAGTCTCGTGTCCGTGAAGAGCGACTTGTACCATTCGAGGGTGAACCCTTCGAAGTTACTCATCGTTCCGCCACTGTTGAATGAGTAGAAGACCAAATATAGAATTGGCGCATACAAGATGAAGAACACGGCCGCCAAGTATAGATTTGATAATTTGAATTGTTTACGTTTCATCGACGAACCGCTCCTTTCGCACCCCAGTCACGTGTGACGACCATGACAAGAACCATCGCCAAGATGAGGAAGACGGCAATCGTCGAGCCCATCCCCCAGTTTTGCGTGACAAGGAATTGTTGTTCAATCGCTGTACCGAGTGTGATGACCCGGTTCCCGGCGATGAGTCGGGTGATCATGAAGAGCGATAATGCCGGAATAAAGACGATTTGAATCCCTGACTTGACGCCGTCAAGCGTCAACGGGAAGATGACACGTCGGAATGTCGTCCAGTTCGATGCACCTAAATCACGGGATGCGTAGACGAGTGATGGCGGTAACTTCTCAATGGCGTTGTAAATCGGCAAAATCATGAACGGGATGAAGATATATACCGAAACAAAGACGAAACTGAAATCGGTGAATAGAATCTGTTTCGTCCCAATACCGATGGCTTCTAAAAATTGATTCGTAATCCCGTACGTCCCAAAAATTCCAAGGAACGCATACGCCTTTAACAACAAGTTAATCCATGACGGCAGCAAGATGAGTAAGAGCCAAAGCTGTTTATGCTTCGTCTTCGTCAACAAGTATGCCGTCGGATACCCGACGAGTAACGAGAAGAACGTAATGAGAAACGCATACCAGAACGACGAGAGCGTCATCGACAAATACGTCGACGTGAAGAACGTCTGATAGTTTTCTAAACTCAAATTCCCATCGATATCAAAAAAGGAATAATAGACGACGAGGACGAGTGGTGCGATGACGAACAAGGCGATCCAAATCCAATAGGTCGTCAAATATACCGTCTTTGCGGTCTGATTAGTTTGATTCATGAGGGACCTCCTCGTAGGATTCGAGACGACGGTCAAATTCTTCTTCTGTTTCACCTAGTCGCATGACGTGAATCGCTTCTTCGTCAAACGTCAATCCGATTTTTGATCCGACGATTGATTTCTTCGTCGAGTGGACGAGCCATTCGTTTCCTTCTTGGTCATAACAGCAAATCTCGTAGTGGACACCTCGGAACAATTGAGAATCGACGTCGACAACGAGTTTTGCTGCATCGACCGATGTCATCTCTAAGTCTTCCGGACGAATGATGACCTCAACTTTTTCATTGCGGTCAAATCCTTGGTCGACACAGTCAAACGTTTTACCAGCAAACGTGACGACATTGTCTTCCGGCATGACACCCGGCACGATATTGGATTCACCGATAAAGTCTGCAACGAAACGGTTGATCGGTTCATCATAAATATCAGTCGGTGTCCCACTCTGAACAATTTTCCCGTTGTTCATGACGAAAATCTCATCCGACATGGCGAGCGCCTCTTCTTGGTCGTGTGTGACGAAAATAAAGGTAATGCCAAGACGTTGCTGTAACTCACGAAGTTCATATTGCATCTCCGTACGAAGTTTCAAGTCTAAGGCAGAGAGCGGTTCATCAAGGAGAATGACCTCCGGCTCATTTACGATTGCGCGGGCGATGGCGACACGTTGGCGCTGTCCACCTGACATCTCATCGATTTCGCGCGAGCCGTATCCTTCTAAGTTAACAAACTTGAGAGCCTGCTCCACTTTCGCTTTCACATCTGCTTCCTTCAATTTTTTAATCCGGAGACCGAATGCCACATTCTCAAATACGTTTAAATGAGGAAACAGCGCATAATCTTGGAACACGGTATTCACTTGTCGTTTATTAGCCGGCACATCGTTGATTCGTTTCCCGCTGAAGTGAATACCTCCTTCGGTCGCATCGGTAAATCCGGCGATGAGACGCAAAATCGTCGTCTTCCCACATCCCGATGGACCGAGAAGCGTATAAAACTTCCCACGCTCAATCTCAAAACTAATATCTTCAAGGACGACTGTGTCGTCGTAACGCTTTGACACGTGGTCAAAGCGAATAATTGTCTCTGCATTCATGCTGTTTCCTCCTCTGTTGACTTATAAATATGAATGGGTCGCGACGATGAGACATTCACTCTCTCCATCGTTATCGTTGACGAGTTGATGCGAATCTGAGGCGACATAATAAAGGGTTTCCCCTGTCTTGGCAAAATATGTGTGGTTCCCTAATTTCAAGGCAATTTTGCCGGACAAGACGTATACGAGCGTCTCCGAACGTGAAGGCTCATATTGTTTGAACTCTCCATGTTTGAAAAATGTGACCAGAATCGGCTCCATCTCTTTTTCATTCGATTCCGGGATGAGCCATTCTGTCCGATATTTGCGTTCTTCATCCGTATAGATGGTGCGATCGTCAACGGTGTACACCACTTTTTGATTCAACTCTTCATCGAAAAACTCTTTCGGGGAACTCCCGAGGACATTCAATAAATCGAATAACGTTTCTAGTGAGGGAGAGCTTAAATCCCGCTCAATTTGAGAAATATAGCCTTTACTCAAATCGGTACGTTCCGCCAACTCCTCTTGGGTCAATCCTTTTTTGATCCGGAGCCGCTTAATGTTTTGACCTACTTCCAACGACTGAACGCCTCCTTCTTGTTTAGTGAAACATGAGTTCAACTAAAGAAAGTTTATCTATACTATACTTTAAAACAAACTATTAGCGACCTTCATTATAACGAATTGTTGAGGAATTGCAATAAAAAAATCACGCCCCAAGGACGTGACTCAGTGTAAATTCCGTTTAGACATCAAATGCTTGAACTTTTCGTTTTTCGTTTGGAACAAATGGAGCTGCGCCCCGTATGCATCAATCTGTTGAATGACGTATTGGAACGCCTTTGCCTCTCCCGGATACGGTTCGCCCGCCTTGGCAAGTGAGGTCTCAAAATCTTCCCATAACACTTCGACCCACGTCACCGCTTCTGAATCGTTCAAGACGTCATTCTTCTCTTTTAAAATGACCGCGAGCCGTTCGTATTGTTCGTTCCGGTTCATCGCTTCACCTCCGACAATTCTGAGAGCGGGATGGCCCGTTCTGTCATCTCGCCTTCAAACGTCCCCCAGCCCATGACACCGTTGACGAATTTCAAGCGAAACGGACGGTCATTGTAATTGACGACATATGTTTCACCTGGACGAAACGATGATGGGTCAATCAAATAGCTTTCGGCAATCGCAATCCGTCGAAGGACGACTTCGATTTCGCTGACCATGCCCATCTGTTCAGCTTTTCGTTTCCGTTCATGTAATGCTTGAATCTCTTGCTCTAACTCATATTTCGATAAGTCACTTAACCGCTTTTCCATATCGTTCACCTCGATGTAAGCGTATCAGATTTTACGAAAAAAGAAAAAGACGAGACTGAGTACGTGACTCAGTTCGCCTTGAAGTTGTAAAGTGGCTTGATGATTTGATCGATTTGAACGGCCGGTTCGATATAACGAACAATTTCTTTCATCGACTTATACACAAATGGTGATTCATCGATTGTCGATGGGCGAACTGATGTCGACCAGACACCTTCCATCGAACGTTTGAATTCTTTGAAATCGACGCGTTTCCGCGCGGCCGACCGAGACATGATCCGACCTGCGCCGTGTGGACCCGAGAAGTTCCAGTCTGGATTCCCTTTTCCCGTACAGATGAGCGAACCGTCTCGCATGTTCATCGGAATGATGACTCGCTCTCCTTCTTGAGCGGAGATGGCCCCTTTTCGCAGGATCATCGCATCATGATCGATATAGTTATGGACGGTGTCGAATTGATCGACGATGTTCCAATTCATCGCTTCGACGATCACATCCGTCATCGCACGACGGTTCGCCGCCGCGTATTGTTGAGCGATGCGCACGTCATGCATGTAATCGTCCATATCCGCTCCCTCCACATAAGCCAGGTCTCGAAATGGTTTCCGTGACGCACGCTCTGTTTCCAGATAAGCCGAGATTTCTTGTTGTCGACCTAAGGCTTTCAAACGCTCAATTTCTTCTTTTACATCATGTGTTTCCATCATGTGTTGAATCGCTCGCTCCTGATAGTGATCGGCAATCTGTACCCCAAGATGGCGCGAACCGGAATGAATGACAAGAAACGTACGTCCCGAGTCATCTCGGTTCACTTCAATAAAGTGGTTCCCCGAGCCGAGCGACCCGACCGAGCGCAAGGCTCGGTCGAGTTTATACGGCGCTCGCACCTCTTCTAATGGAAGTTCAGATGCGTATGGATGAACCTTCTCCCGAATGTTCATCCCGCTCGGTACGAGTTCACGAATGAGGTCATCGAGTCGTTGAAAATCGATCCGCTTGGCTTTGATCTCCGTACAAAGCATCCCACACCCTAAATCGACACCGACCAGGTTTGGCACGACTTTATCTTGAATCGTCATCGTCGTTCCAACGACCGATCCTTTCCCCGCATGCATGTCCGGCATGATTCGAATCGATGCCCCTTGTGTGAACGGTTGGTCGAGCAATGTTTCAATTTGATTCCGCGTCATATCATCGATTCGTTCGTTAAACACTTTGGCGCGGTTATATTTCCCCTTGATTTCCATGTGACCTCCTTAACTGATGGCTTGTTGTTTACTCTGTAATTCATGCATTCGGGCGTAGACACCACCATACTCGATGAGTGACTGGTGATTGCCTCGCTCAATGATTCGTCCGTGGTCGAGAACGAGAATCTGGTCCGCTTCTCGAATCGTCGAGAGTCGGTGCGCGATGACAAACGTCGTCCGACCGTACGTGAGCGTCTTGAGCGCATCCTGAATCAATGCCTCCGTCTCCGAGTCGACGCTCGCTGTCGCTTCATCGAGGACGAGGATGGCCGGGTCAAAGACGAGGGCGCGTGCGAAACTGATCAGCTGTCGTTCTCCACTCGAGAGTGAAGCTCCACGCTCGATTACCGGCTCATCGATGCCTTGCGGTAGCTGCTTCACGAAGCGGTCTGCCCCGACGGCTGTGAGTGCTTTCCATACCTGTTCGTCCGTAATCGTCTCATCTCCAAGCGTGACGTTCGTCCGAATCGTTCCAGTGAATAGGAACGGGTCTTGTAAGACGATCCCGAGATGGTCTCGTACCGCCTGCGTCGGTAGTTTAGTCACGTCCATGCCATCGATTCGAAGGACTCCGGCCGAGGGGTCATAGAAACGCATGAGCAAGTTCATGATTGAACTCTTCCCGCTTCCGGTATGCCCAACGAGTGCGACCGTCTCACCAGGAGCGGCGTGTAGTTCAATCTGTTGCAACACCGGTTTCCCTGCTTCATAACTGAAGGTCACGTCATCAAAGACGACATCCCCTTTAAAGCGTGGAAGACGTTCTGATGAGACCGGTTCCCCTTTCTCGTCGAGCAGTTGGAACATCCGGTCGGCCGAGACAAGCGCTTGTTGGAGTGGTGACAATTGGTTCATGATCTGTGTCACCGGCTCAAAGATCCGCGAGACATAGTCGATATACGCATACAGAATCCCCAGTGTCAGGACACTTCCCGTACCGAGCGTTTGTGCCCCGACAAACCAGATGAGTAAGGCGAGCGCCATGTTTCGGAAGAAGTTGACGAGATTGTGGCTCATCAACGCATCCAATTTCAACAACTTTCGTCTCGTTTGGAAGTTGTCGCTGTTCTTCTCATTGAACTCGTCATAAACGAGATTTTCGCGGACGTATGATTGAATGATTGGCATCGTTTGAATGCTCTCATTCAACTGCGCGTTCATATCCGCGACGAGTGCGCGGACACGGAAGTTATTTTTTGTCGAGAAACGTTGGAACAACTTGATCCAGACGATGACGACCGGGATGATAATGAGTGAGACGAGCCCTAGACGCACGTCTAGGAAGAACATCGCAATGAGTACCCCGATCATCATGACGACACTTTGGAAGACGCGAGCAAGCACTCCTAAATACAGGTCGCGAATCGTCTCTGTGTCATTCGTGACACGACTGACAATCTTCCCGATTGGTGTCTGGTCAAAATAGCGTACCGGAATCGTTTGGAGATGCTTCATCACATCAAGACGCATCGTTTTGACAATTTTATGCGCCGACCGTTGTAGGAGCATCTGTTGTCCCCAGTTCAATCCGGCCGCAAATAGTAACAGGACGACGTACAATCCCGATAAGAGAAGGACAGCTCGTAAATCCGTTTGATAGAACTGGAACACGTCGGTCGACGAGAGCGAGACAATATTGTCATATGTCGCCGTCTCGTCTCCTCTTGAAATCGTCAGCACGTCGCCTTCGACTTCACGGACGCCTCCGCTTATAACCGCATCAGGTACGAGATGGTAACCATCGGTCGTTTGTACGATCGAGACCGGCTGAATCACCTCTTGGTCATCTAGTCTCGTTTCTTTCTCATAAGAATCTCCATTAAAGGAAACACTACCGCCGGATTCGACTTGAACCCAGTCACGTTCGATGGCGACGATATGCTCATCGATAATGATTTTGGCGATATACGGCCCGGCAAGTTCTGCACCGACCGCTAAAAAGAGTAATGTCAGTCCGAGGAAGATGGAGCGCTTCACTTGCTTGGCATAACCAACGAGTGAGCGGATCGTCTTCTTCCGGCGGACCGGATCTAATTCATATTGATCGATCATGAGAGATTCCCCCTTTCCCGGATTACTCCGTCTCTCCTTGTCGAATAAATTGTTCATAGTACCAACCGTGTCGTTCCATCAGTTGGTCGTGGGTGCCGCGCTCGGTGACTCGTCCGTCTTGAAGGACGAGAATTTGGTCGGCATGTGCCACCGCAGAAAGACGGTGCGCCACGATAAAGGTCGTCTTCGCCTCACGGCTCGTGCGGACCGAATCGATTATGCGTGATTCCGTTTTCGCATCGACCGCTGAGAGCGAATCGTCAAGAAGCAGAATCTCAGGATTTTTCAGTAAAGCACGTGCAATTGATAATCGTTGTTTTTGTCCACCTGACAGCATGACCCCTTGCTCCCCAACGACGGTATCGAGACCGTTCTCCAAGTGTTCGATGTCTGTATCGAACGCCGCGAGGTGAATGGCTCTGTCGAGTGCTTCATCCGAGACATCATCGACTCCGAAACGAATGTTATCACGCACCGTTTTCGAGAATAGGAGGTGCTCTTGTGACACATACCCACTCCAGCCACGGACCGTTTCAAGTTTAATGTCCGAAATCGGCACCCCGTTCACGAGAAGGGAATCGTCGATCGGATACTCCCGGAGCAATTGACGTAACAACGTCGTCTTCCCAGCTCCAGTCGGTCCGACAATCCCAATCGTCTCACCACGCGAGACGTGCAGGACGATGTCTTCTAACGACTCCCGATTCGAGTTTGGATAACGGAATGAGAGCGATTTGAAGGTGATTTTCTCTGGTACATCGATGTGAACCGTTCCGGTTGACGAAACGTCCGGTACCTCATTCATCGTTGTCTCAATCCGTTCCAAGCTCGCCGTTCCTCGTTGGACGACGTTGATGAGTTCCCCGAAGGCATACATCGGCCAAATCAACATCCCTAAATAAATGTTGAAGGAAACGAGTTGACCGAGCGTGATGTCGTTCGTAAAGACGAGATACGTCCCGAACGAGAGTCCGATCAAATAGCTGAGTCCAACGAGTAATTTGATAACCGGCTCAAACAAGACGTCAATTTTAGCGACATGCATGTTTTTCGCCATCACGTCATCCGTGATGTCATCAAATTTTTTCGTATCCGCCTCTTCTTGGACGAAGGAGCGGACGACCCGAAGACCAGAGATGGATTCAACGACTTGGTCGTTCATCACGCCGAACGAATCTTGGGCTGCCGTGAAACGTGTATGAATCTGACTCCCAAGTTTATTCATCGACCAGGCGAGAATCGGCATCGGCAAAAGTGCTGCGAGCGTCAACTTCCAATCGATGAACACGCCCATAATCGTCAAGGCGATGAGCGTCATGTTGAACGAGTCGACTAATGTCATGACCCCAAATCCCGCTGTCCGCTCCACCGCTTTTAAGTCATTCGTCGCAAGTGCCATCAAGTCACCTGTGCGATGTTGTTGATAGAAGCGCGGTGTTTGTTTGAGGAGGTGACCAAAGAAGCGACCTCTCAATTTCTTTTCAAGTAAAAAGGCTGTCCCGAAGAGTCGGGCAATCCACAAGTACGACATCACGTACGATAACACCATAATGCCGAGTAGCGACGATACAATCAGAATCAATCGCTCTGTCGTCAAACTTCCTTCACGAATCGCATCGATCGCCTGACCAATAATCCAAGGCGGCAGCATATCTACAACCCCTGTGATGATCAGTAAAATGATCGCAATCACATACGTTCGTTTCTGTCTTTTAATAAACCAATCCAATTGCTTAATCAGTTTCATGACTGATTTCCCCCTTCCGCCTCACCCATCCAAGCACGCAAAAAAGCGCACTCCACCTGATTGTGCAACCAATCAAATGAAGCGCGCTTGAAGTAGTCTTCAGTCTTTTGCATGGTCAGGGAAAGGACACTACCCCTATCCAGCTGCCAATGTCACGCAGTTAAATACGAGTAGCCATATGATGTTTTGAGTGTGTTTGTGAGTGCAATGTTGTTCATCATTCTGGCTCCTCTCGTTTCATAGTTTTAAAATCTACTCAAACCTTAGCAGACTGTTCTGAAAATTGTCAACATTATTCTGTAAAAAAACTGTAACTTGATTTAGTTTAAGAAAAACATGCCTAAAATGAGACCAATGACCCCCGTCGCCGTCACGTAATAAATCATCGGCATGAGCGTGTAACGGATGATGGTCCCTTCCTTGCCGAGTAATCCAGCAACCGATGCGACCGCTACGACGTTCAACACACAGATCATGTTTCCTGCGTTCGCTCCCGCCATCTGCATCGATAAAGCGAGCGTGTTATCAAGTCCAACCGACTCCGCAACGTTTGTCGTCAAACTCGAGAACATCATATTGGAAAACGTCGCCGAACCTGAAACGAAGGCACCAAGGGCCCCAATCCACGGTGCGACAAGTGGCCACACCCCACCGAACGTATCAGCAGCTGCCGTCGCAAGCTCGACCGGCATCGAAGCGAGTCCGGCACCGCCATTTTCAGAGTGGATGAATATACGAACCATTGGAACCGACGCCGCTAACGTGATGGCCGTTCCGACGACTCCAAGTGTCGTCGCCTTAAACACCGATGTCACTTGTGACCAACTCATGTTGTGTAAGAAGAATGTCGCAATAATCGTCAGGATAAACATAAAACCTGGTGAATAGAACGGTTCCCAAGACGTCGAAACTCCTTCTACCCCAAGAATGTCCGGGAGATTGATTCGGACACTGCGAGAGAGTTCGTTTAAAAATGGTACGGTACGGGTGAGCACTAAGAAAATCGTCAAAATAAGATAAGGTGCCCACGCCTTCCACTGAGGCAATTCTCGCGTGGTTGATTTGAGCGTCACTTTTTCAGCAGATGGTTCTAGCTCATCCACATATCCATCAAACGTCCAGACGCGTTTCGGCATGAGAATTCCTTTACGAGCCATGGCCACGAGGATGACCAGACCGGTTAAACCACCGAGCATGCCACCGAACTCAAATCCGAGGATGAGTGTCCAAATGTACGCAGGTACGCTGTATAACAACGCCGCCACAATCGCAATCGGAAATACCTCAAGTGCGGGTTTTATCGACTTCTCTTTACTGAAGAACCGCGTCAACATCAAAATCAAAATGAACGGGATGAATAGGCCGACCACCATATCGATCAACACCGTCTGCAAGACGACCTCTGTCAAGAAGGCAATCGACTCAGGCTGGTTCACATCTAAAGATAGACCGTTCCCGATCCCGATAAGTGCCGGTGTCCCGACCGCACCAAATGTTACGGCCGACACGTCTGCGGATAATGCAATGACAACGGCGGCAATCGGCGGAAATCCGAGTGCAATCAAGAGCGGTGCCGCAACCGTTGCAGGCGTCCCAAATCCAGATGCGCCTTCAATAAATGAAACGAATAACCATCCGACAATCAAAACTTGAATACGCGGGTCAGGTGTGATGTTGACGAATCCGGAACGAATTGCGTTCATCCCGCCCCCTTCTTTCATCGTATTCATCATTCCGATTGCCCCGTAGACAATCCATACTGTCGTAACGGCGATGACGAGTCCTTGTAATGTCGCCGCCATAATTCGTGTCGCATCCAATTGCCAGACGAAAAACGCTAAAATCGCCGTCGTCACAAGTGACAAGGGCATGGCTACCGATGCAGGTAAACGCATAATGACCAATAAGATGAGCACGGCCACAATCGGTGTCAGTGCTGTAATCCATTCTAAAATCGTCAATGTAGACCCACCTTTTCGTGTTTTCCCCTACCGTAAACAGATGTCCCATCACGATTCTTCTTCAGCGATTCGATCTAACGTACGTTCAATCACATCATACGGAAATCCTTTGCGCCGAAGCTGCATCTTCATGCGCTGTTTGCGTTCGAACGCGTCGTATCCGCTGAACTTCCGACTCAACTTCTCAGCCTGTTTCAGACATGCCGCAACCTCGACATCTTCGTCCTCTTCTTCCCAAAAAGTTTGAATCGCCTCTGAAATAATATCAAAGGTAAACCCCCTTTGCATCAGGGTTTGTTGAATTCTTTGTTGCACTTCTGTGGCAGAACGACGATTTGTTTCCAGTTGTTTCCTTTTCACGAACTTTCCAGCCTTCTCGACGAGATCTTCGTGTGAGATTGATTCTAATTCGGATTCAACAACGTCCGTTGGGATTCGGAGCTGTTCGAGCTCGCGTTTGATTTTGATTGGTCCACTTGGACTTGTGTTGAATTTCGTTTGGACATACGCTTTTGCGAACTCCTCATCATTCAAATAACGCTGCTCGATTAGTCGCGTGATGGCATGTTTGATAGCAGATTCACTTAACTCTTTCTTCACGAGATAGTCCCTTACCTCTGAAATGGCGCGCATTCGATACGATAAATAATTGATGGCCAACTTATAGGCTTTCTGAGCTTCTTCCGCCTCAAGGACGTCTTGCACAAAATCGTCTTCGAGCTCCATCCCTTTTGTGAGCCCGTACTTGATGAATACGTCAACATCGATGGCGAACGCAAACTCCTCTTTCCCCTCCCGTTCGATGAAGACGTTCAGTCGATCTTGGTTCTTCTTTTGGGTCGTGAACTTTGCAATTTTCACAACGACTCCCCTCCATTCCATGTTTCTAACATATCACGTTCAAGAAACGTAGAGGATTTTTGATAAGTTAGAAGAAAGGGTATTCATCTGGATATACTGACTTATACCCATTTTAGAAACAACACATGATATCGGAGGGAATTTCATGAAAATCGCAATCACTGGTGGAACTGGGCTCATCGGTCAACCACTCGTTCGTGCACTCGCCGACGCCGGACATCAAGTCGTCGTGTTGACGCGTCATCCACGTCCCCGCCATCGCGGGGTATCGTTTATCGAATGGTTGACACCGAATAGTAAACCAGAAGAGGAACTCGAAGGAACAGATGCGTTCATTCATTTGGCCGGCGCCTCAATCAACGACGGGCGATGGACACACAAACAGAAACAAGCCATCCTTCAAAGTCGAATCGAAGGTACGAAGGAAGTCGTCCGGATTATTCAACAGTTGAAACAAAAGCCACAGGTCGTCATCAGCGGCTCTGCCATCGGTATATACGGTGAAGATCGTTCCATCACGTATTCCGAAGAAACACCATTGCCGACACGGACTAATTTCCTCGGGAATGTCTGCGTCCTCTGGGAACAAGAAGCAGAACCCATTCGTGATTTAGGTGTTCGCCTTGTGACGATGCGCACCGGAGTCGTCTTATCGAATGATGGCGGTGCTTTCCCATTAATGAAACTCCCCTATCAGTTCGGGGTCGGTGGTAAAATTGGATCAGGAGAGCAATGGGTTCCTTGGATTCATTTAGACGACCTCGTCCGCTTGTTCGTGCACGTCATCGAGACTGATTCCATTGAAGGACCCGTCAACGGCACTGCACCTACACCGGTGACGATGAATGAGTTCGGGAAGACGATTGCGAACGTGATGCATCGTCCTCACTGGATTCCGGCACCTGCCCCAATGATGCAACTCGCCCTCGGTGAAAAGAGCGTCATCGTCCTAGAAGGTGCGAAAGTCGTTCCGACGAAGGCACTTCAACATGGTTTCGACTTCCGCTATGAAACATTGGAACCGGCTCTAACACAACTACTACAAGATGTTTAAGGAGAATGAATTGTGAGTCACTTACTAATTCGAAATGCCCATATTTACCCCATCACTGCCCCCCATTTTTACGGAGACCTCCGTGTTCAGGACGGGAAAATCGTCGAAATGTCCGATTTACTTGAACCGACTGACGGGGAGCATGTCATTGAAGCCGAAGGAAACTTTTTATTCCCGGGCTTCATCGATGCTCACACCCACCTCGGATTATATGATGAAGGAACCGGCTCTGTCGGAAACGACGCCAATGAGACGGTCGAAGCGATGACGCCTCATGCACGTGCGATTGACGGGGTATACCCGCTTGACGAAGGATTTCAAGAAGCGCTGATGGCAGGCGTAACCGCCGTTCAGGTCATGCCAGGAAGTATGAACGTCATCGGTGGTGTGACCAGTGTCATCAAAACACACGGTCGCTATATTGACGACATGATCGTCCGTCGTTATGCCGGATTGAAGATGGCACTCGGCGAAAACCCGAAACGGATTCATAGTATGGGGAAAACCGGTGATTTGACGCGGATGGGGATTATGGGGTTGCTTCGTGAAGCGTTCCGTACCGTCGGGTCGACCAAAACGATCGGAACGTTCGGCAGTCAGATGATTCAACTTGCCCTCGACCGAGAGATGCCGATTCGTGTGCATGCCCACCGCGCCGATGACATTTTATCTGTCGTTCGCTTTGCTCAAGAGTTCAATCTCGACTATCGTATCGAACATTGTACAGAAGGTCATCTTGTCGTTGAAAAACTACAAGAACTCGGTGTGAAACATGTCACCGTCGGACCGACGTTTACTCGAAAATCTAAAATCGAGCTCCAGAACAAGACATGGGAGACGTATCGCATTCTCCATGAGCACGGCATGATCGTCTCCATCACGACCGACCATCCGTACACGCCGGTCCAATATTTGAACTTGTGCGCCGGACTTGCGGCACGTGAAGGACTTCCTGTCGATATCGCGTTGCGAGGGATCACCATCAATCCAGCTGAATCACTAGGTGTCGCTGACCGAATCGGATCTCTTGAAGTAGGAAAAGATGCCGATTTGGTGCTTTGGAGTCACTTCCCGCTCGACTACTTATCGAAGCCGATTATGACGATTGTGAACGGTGAAGTCGTGTACAAAACGGACCGTGCTGAAACCCATCATGAGGTCGAGTAATTTTCATTATTTTTCATAAGGGTTTTTACGCATAATTTACTTGCTTTTTTAAAAATACTATATAAAATTATCTTGTAACTTCATAAAGCAGCCAAGGCGGTTCGAACAGCGAAGCCAGAAGTATGCTTTCGTTACGACTATTCTTCAGCGGTCTGAAATAGGAGGAGGAATGTAAAGGTGCTCAAATTTCGTGAGCTCACCGACTGCGCGGAGTTGTTCGAACTGATGCAACACCCAGATGTCTTTCCGTATGTCCGTCAAAAGACGGTCCATTTTGACGAGTTTTTATTTAGCACGAAGCAAGTCATCGAGCTAGAAGAGCAAGGAAATATCATCTCACGTACCATCACGAACGAGTATGGCACCCCGATTGGGACGATTAGCTTGTTCGATGTCGAATCCGGATATGGATTCCTTGGCACGTGGCTTGGCAAGCCGTATCACGGCAAAGGTTATAATCAAGTGGCGAAAGAGGCGTTCTTCTCAGAACTGTTCTTCGATCTTGATATTGAAAGTGTGTTCTTAAAAATCCGTAAATCGAATGAACGATCGATTGCTGCAGCAGAGAAGCTTCCGTACGCGTTTTGCGCGAACGAGATTCGTTCCGAACTGCTTGCGGAGATCAACCAAGGTGACGTGGAGTATGTTTTATATGAAGTATCCAAGTCGAGCTTCCAACTATACTTGCATGCCCTACACGTCCCGGAATACGAAGTGCCATACGAGGCACAACTCGAAGCATGAGCCAATTCTGTCAAAGAATTGGCTTTTTTGTGGCGTTTTTGTGTGGATTTGATGGAAGGAACTTGTCGGAGCCGAATAAATCTGTTCTAATTCGAAGAGATAGGTATGATAGAAGTATGAGGGATTTATCACAACTCCCGTTAACCGTTTTGCAAAGGAGAATGGCATATGTCAGAATCAATGTTTCGTATCCTCGTGACCGACGACGAAGAACAAATGCGCGATTTACTTGTATCAAATTTAGAAAAAGAAGGGTATGAGACGGTCACCGCCTCAAACGGCCTTGAAGCGATTGAACGCTTGAAAGAAGAGACGTTCCATCTCGTCTTACTTGATGTGATGATGCCGGAACTCGACGGATTGACGGCTTGCATGCGCATCCGTGAGTTCTCAAACGTACCCATCATCCTGTTGACGGCACGCTCAGAAGAGCTCGACCGCATTCACGGCCTCAAAATCGGGGCAGACGATTACATCACGAAACCGTTTAGCCCACGCGAATTACTCGCACGAATCGAAGCGACGCTCCGTCGCACGCACAGCTTCTCAAAAGAACAAGAAGCGACGTTTGATGTCGGGGTCCTCTCAATCGATATCGAAGGACGTACCGTCAGTGTGAAAGGGAAGACCGTCAACTTGACACGAAAAGAGTTTGATTTGCTCTACCTATTCATCACGAACGACGAAAAAGTATTCTCCCGTGAACAATTACTTGATCAGATTTGGGGGACCGAGTATCATGGAAACCTTCGCACGGTGGATACTCACATTAAGACGCTTCGCCTGAAACTCGGCGAGGCGGGCGGTTATATTCAGACAGTCTGGGGAATTGGCTACAAATTCGAGGCAAACGGATGAAACGATACACGATCAGGAAGCGGATTTGGATTACCATCTGGACAGCCAGCCTCTTCTCAGCGTTCGTGTTTCTCATCATGACGTTTTATCTGTACGACAAGTTCTATATTCAAACGCAAGAAGAACTGCTCATCAATCGCGGTGAGAAACTTGTCACCATCTATAAGGCCGACGGTTTCTCGGACGCGTTCGCCGATAGTATGACGTACACGAACGAATTGACCGAAACGAAAGTGTTCCTCTCCTCCGTTCGAGAGGACACACTCGGCTCCGGTAAAACCTTTTTAAGGCAGCAAGACCTCGAACGGTTGCAGGACGGTTATGCCATCTCGGTGACCCGGAAACATCCGACCGAGGACGTCGACATTTTGATGACCGCATTTCCTCTCATCCGCGACGATGAACTCGACAATGCACTCATTTTGTATATGGAGCTCAGTAAAATCAGTGAACCGTTCCAACCGATTCGGCTCATGATCACGTTTTTACTCGTCCTCATGATTGTGAACTTGCTCATTTTTGGTAAACAGATCATCGACACAATCATCCAACCACTCATTCAGATGAAGCGTGCCTCTCAAGTCTATGCGCAAGGTGATTTCTCCCACCGCATTCCGATTGTCTACGATGACGAAATTGGTGAACTAGCAGACACGCTCAACTCGATGGCGGAATCGCTCGGACTTGTTGAAGAACAGCGTAAAGAGTTTCTCGCTAACGTCAGTCACGAACTTCGCACGCCACTCTCTTACATCCGCGGTTATACCGAGATGCTCCAAGATGAGTCATTGGATGAAAAAACGAGGGCACAATATTACGACATCATCGAGAACGAGACGAACCGGCTTCAGCGCCTTGTCACGGACTTACTCGATCTCGCCCAGCTAGAGCGCGATTCGTACCCGATGACGAAAGAACCGGTCGTTTACTCGCAAGTACTTGAAGACGTCCTCTATCGTCTTGAACCGATTGCCCGTGCGAAAGGCGTGACAATCGAATCGGATTTAGACTTCGACTTGATCATCCTCGGTGACCATGACCGACTCGAACAAGTCATCGGCAATCTTCTCGACAACGCGCTCCGATATACGGATGCTGGCAAGACGATTCATGTGAAAACGTTCGCCGAAACCGAATATGCAATTACGGAAATACGTGACGAAGGTCGAGGCATCCCGAAAGAAGATTTAGACAAATTGACGGAACGCTTCTATCGCGTCAATAAATCACGGACACGAAAAGATGGCGGAACCGGCCTCGGTTTGGCCATTGCGAAGCACATTATCGAGCGTCATGAAGGGTCCCTTCATTTCAGCTCTGAAGTCGGACAAGGAACGACTGTCACTGTCGGTCTGCCGCTTCTACCTGACGATGAATTTGATATGTAAATAGGCAGCCGCGATGGCTGCCTTTTCTTTTCATATGTCTTTCCCTTTATATTGTTCGACCGACTCTCGTTCAAGTCGTTCGCGTTCGGCATGCGTCTGTGGAAAACCGTTCGCCTGCCATTCGGCACGGTGACTTGAATCAAGTTGCGTGAGCCCTTGCTCCGCTTCATCTTGATTCGCATCGACGCTTTCCCGTTCATCCATCTTCTGCCACGTATCTTCTTCCTCACGTTGCGAAAGCAGTGCCGCCACTTTTGGTGCAACGAGCGCCGCACCGGCAACACCTAAGACAATCCCCATCAACACTTTCCGATCCATCCTAACCCCTCCTTCACTATGCACTCTTCATTCCACCATTTTATAATCTCAAAACCATTATCGAAAACGTTTACAACATTTCTACGAGTGGAATGGCTAATGGAAGGAGGCGATTGGATGGAAAAGAAACGACCCACTTCGAAACGTCCGTTTGATAATCCGGACGCGGTAGACACGGACAAAGAAAGCATCTTTGACGAGGACGGCATGCAAACCGTCGACCCGATTCCTGTAGAGGAATTGAACGAACGAGTGAAGGATGAAAAGAATAAACGTCACTCCAAAGATGACTCAGTGAGTGAAAAGAAATATAAAGACACATAACAAGCTGCGGACAAACGTCCGCAGCTTGTTATGTTAAATCTTTTGGTGAAAATCCGTAAGGCAACATCTCTTCTTTCGTCATCACTTTCGTATCACCGTTCAAGTTTGCAAGAATCAACGTGAAATCTTCGCCAGCGAATTCAGAAATCACTTGGCGGCACGCACCGCATGGTGAAATCGGGCCTTCCGTGTCACCGACGACGACGACCGTTTCAATCGCGTCACTACCTTCTGACACGGCTTTAAAAATGGCTGTGCGTTCGGCACACATCGATAGTCCGTACGAGGCGTTTTCCACGTTACATCCTGTAATTTCGTTTCCTGATGTATCGATGACGACAGCTCCTACTTTAAACTTTGAATACGGTGTATAGGCGCGTTTGCGCGCTTCGATGGCTTTATGGACGAGTTCTTGTACGCGTTCTTGTGAGATCATAGGATGTTCCTCCACTTCTATATTTGAAAAGAAGTCTGACATCTGAACTATATCGTGAAAACGCTTACGTGACAAGCCTTTTCACGGTCTCGTCAATATTTTTTCTTTTTCTTTTTCTCGAATACGACGACCGACTCGACATGAGATGTCTGTGGGAACATATCATACGGCTGTACGTAATTCACTTTGTATCCCGCTTTCATCAACTGGTCGGCGTCACGTGCGAGCGTCTGCGGGTTACATGACACGTAAACGATCCGCTTCGTTTTAGAAGAGATGATGGAATTGATCAATTGATGGTCCATCCCTGTGCGTGGCGGGTCGACTACGATGACGTCTGGGATCCATCCATCTTTTACCCAACGTGGAATCCAATGCTCGGCACGCCCTTCGACGTATGTGACATGGTTATAGCCATTTTCACGCATATGGTCATTGGCATCTTCGACCGCTTCCGGCACGACTTCCATTCCACGGATTTCTTTCGCATATGGGGCTAACCAAAGTCCGATCGACCCTACTCCTGCATACGCATCGATCACACGTTCTTCACCCGTCAATCCTGCGGCCTCGACCACTTCACGGTACATTTTTTCTGTCTGTGCCGGATTCAACTGGAAGAATGCGCGTGGTGATAAGTGATAATGAACGTCGTCTAATTGTTCATCCATTTTCTCCTGACCGGCGATGTGAACTGTCCGATAACCGAAAATAACACCCGAACGGTTTGCATTAATATTGATATGGAACGACACAACATTCGGCAATTCCATGATGCGGTCGCTCAATTCATCTAAATCAGGGACATCTTCATGTCCGACGACCAAAACGACTTGAACATCGTTCGTGTTATAACCCGAGCGGACGACTATTGTACGCGCGTACCCCGTGTCGCGACGTGCATCGTAGACGGGAATATCAAGTTCGTTTAAAATACGGACAATCGCATTGTTGATGTTCGTCGTATCCCGTTGTTGGACCATACAGTGCTCGATCGGCACGAGATGGTTCGAGTTCGGTTTGTAGAGACCTGATACGATCTCACCGCGACGCGTGCCGAGTGGGAATTGTGACTTGTTCCGGTAATACCATGGATCTTCCATTCCGATTGTTGGACGGATATCCGATTTGTCCACGTTTAGTTTCGTCTTTTGACGGAAGGCGTTTCTAACGATTTCTTCCTTATACTCCATCTGCAGACGTGAACTCATATGTTGGATTTGGCAGCCCCCGCACTCATCGTAAATCGGACAAGGTGCTTTGACGCGGTCTTTCGAGTCGTTATCTCGTTTGACGACACGCGCTTCCGCATAGTTTTTTTCCACACGCGTGATTTCGACTTTGGCTCGTTCTCCCGGCAATAAGTTCGGAATGAAGATGACCATGCGATTAAGTGTCGCAATGCCTTCTCCATTAATGCCAAGTCGTTCGACCGTGACATCTTTAAAATCTCCTGTGATTAATTTCAATCTGATTCATCCTTTCGAGACGATTGTTCTAGGTCTTTGGCGTAACGCACTACTTTAGCGCGCAACGAATCAATGTCGGCTAACAGGCGATGTAAATCTTCAGGTGTCGTATGCTCGTCTAGCGTATTGACCGATAGACAGAGTAATTCCGTTCTCGATTTTAGGACGTTCATCTTTCCGGCAGTATCTGTTCGTGATTTACCCATCTTGTAATCGCTCCTTTGGTTCGTGACAAAGAGTTGCTATTATAGCATACTATTTCGTGTAACTTGATGAAAAGGTGGAATCCACATGCAAAACATTTCCCCAACTTTCGACCCTTGGGAAGCCTATCTCGACCAAGTCGAACACGGTCGACTCGTCTTATCCAATGTCGAAGTCACTACAACGAAGCTGTGTAACATGCGCTGCGAACATTGTGCGGTCGGTTATATGCTAGACCAAACAGAAGAACCAGAAGTTCCGCTCGACCTGTTGATTCAACGACTGGATGAGATCGAACATTTGCGTGCCTTCTCCATCACAGGCGGTGAACCGATGCTGTCTATGAAATCGGTCCGCAACTATGTCGTTCCATTGTTACGTTATGCGAAAGAACGTGGGGCGCGCACGCAAATCAACTCGAACTTGACGCTACCGTTATCTCGCTATCATCTTATTACCCCTTACTTGGACGTTTTGCACATTTCGCATAACTGGGGTACCGATGCCGATTTCCTTGAAGGCGGATTCGCGATGATGAACCGGAAACCAAGTGAAGAGGCACGATTGAAAATGCTTCAGACGATGAAAGACAACGCACGTGCTCTCACATCTGAAGGAATCATTGTGTCCGCGGAGACGATGATCAACAAACGAACGATTCCGCACTTGAAAGAGATCCATGAAGAAATTGTATCGCTCGGTTGCCAAAGGCATGAGGTGCACCCAATGTACCCCGCAGACTTCGCTAGCGCCCTCGAATCAGCATCGCTCGCTGATACGCGACAAGCCATCCATGACTTACTCGATGTCCGTGACGAGAACGTATGGATGTTGTTCGGGACGTTACCATTCTATGCATGTTCTGACCTACCTGAAGACCGTGCTCTGTTGAAGCGACTTCATGAAACAAAAAACGTGACCGTTCGAAACGACCCAGATGGACGTTCTCGTCTCAACACGAATATCTTTGACGGACAGATCATCGTGACCGATTTCGGTGATGAACTCGGTTCACTCGGCACCGTCTATGACACACCATTCCAAGAGGCGTATGATACGTGGACGAACAGCCAATTGAACGCTACACTCTCTTGTCACTGCCCTGCCGTGAAGTGTCTCGGGCCGAACGCACTCGTTAAACAAGCATATTATCCGACGGTCGATTTCCAATCTCGTAAAGCTACATCGTTTTAAATATTTCGATTCGGGAAATGTTCTGTATATTAAATGAATCGAGGTGCGTGTAGATGACTGCGATTTATATCCTCATGATTACCGTGATGGCCATCATTATTTTTGGCGGAGTACTGAGCATCTTATTGACAGCCGCATTCGTTTCAGACAAAGTAGAGCATGATGAAATGTTTAGTCAAGGCAGTTGGGATGATGAATTGCTGCATTTGAATCACTCTCCACAACCGATTGACGACACGAAAAGCTGAGACCCTTCTCGGCTTTTTACTTTGACTTCATGAGGTGAACCTATGCTCCGTTTTCGTTTTATGATTTTACTATTGATTGTCTTTATTTCCGGTTTGATTCAAGGTGCGCTCATCCCACTCTTATCCACGTTGATTGAACGGGATGGGGCCCCGGCCTGGGTGAACGGACTGAACGCGACGATGCTTTACGTCGGTGTGATCGTCTCTGCGCCTCTCCTGGAGCGATTCGTCCGTAAATATGGATTCCGACCGACCATCGTCCTCGGTATCGTATTGACGGCTGTCGCGACCTTCGCTTTACCGATTTGGCCGTCCTTACTCGTTTGGGCGATGATGCGCTTCTTCATCGGATTCGGCGACTCGGCTCTACACTACGGGTCACAAGTATGGGTGACCTCAGCAAGTGAAAAGAGCAGTCTCGGTCGAGCGATGGCGTATTATGGAATGTCTTTCAGTCTCGGTTTTGCCATCGGTCCATTGATCGCACCACTCGTCGACCTATGGTTTTGGTTACCGTTCCTCATTATCGTCTTCTTCTGTCTCGCTTCGTTGATGCTCGTCTTTAAAGTCGAGAACGAGTTTCCGGAGGTCGAAAAAGTGAAGACCGACTCGAAAGGACGAATTCGCCTGATTCTTGTCGGTGCGGGATACACGCTTCTCCCTGCCTTTACATATGGGTTTCTCGAAGCGAGCTTAAATGCCAACTTTCCCATTTTTACGTCTCGGAATGGGATGAGTTTGACGGAAACGAGCACACTCATCACGACGTTCATCGTCATGTCGATTGTCGTTCAGCTTCCTCTTGGTCGCCTCGCAGACTTGTACGGTAAGAAGCGGATCTTACAAATCGTGCTGACGTTTGGCACACTCGTATTCACTTTGGCGAATCTTGTTGTCGATTCCTATATCGGTCTACTCTTCCTATTCGCACTTGCCGGCGCCGGGCTAGGATCGACTTATTCACTTGGTTTGGCACATATGACAGAGGTGCTTCCCCGATCGTTACTGCCGACGGGAAACATGCTTTACAGTATTTCATTCAGCATCGGTTCGATATCAGGTCCGATGATCGGTGCCTTCTGGTTGTCTTTACCGAAAGAGATCTATTTCTTTATGTATGCCGTCATTCTCGGTATTCTGGCGCTACGACTCTTCACGTCGACCGCTAAACCAATCGACTTATAAACAGAGGCAGATGGTTCCCATAAACCACCTGCCTCTGTTTTATTCCACTACTCGTTCCATTTCATCATCGTTTAACTGCAAAGCTCGGATGAACACTTCGTCTAGCGCGAATGGTTCAGTGTCTAGCGAAGCGAGTACATCGGATTTTAGCGTCACTTCTACGACACGGTCATCGAACTGCCATCTCGTCTGAATATCATCACCTTGTCTTGTGGCGCGGGTCGCCACTGGACCGTGACGTTCTTTTAAACTTTGACTCACGCACTTCATCACGTACTTGACGTACTCATCTTTCGGCTGACGTGAGATGAGAATGTTTCGAACGATTCGATTTCTAGTCATTGTTTCTCCTCCTCCCTTTGAATGATTGCGCACGCAAGTCTTTACAAACGAAGACCGATTTTCGAAATTTAAAATTCAGAATTTTTAATATATTTTGTCATGGGATTTCAATTCCGTCAACTCTGTCTCTAATTCAAATGACATCCGTTTGTTTTTTTGTACGGCGACCTTGAAAATACGTAGATAAATAAATGCCGACAATAACGAATCCGAGTCCGACCACCGCATTCCACGGAATCGTTTCACCGAGTAAAATCCCTGACAACATGACACCAAATAAGGGAACTAAAAAGATATAGAGTGAAATTCGACTGACCGGATTGTATTTCATTAACGTGTTCCACAATGTAAATCCGATCGCTGACAACATCGCCAAGTAAAACAGGAACGCAATCGTCTGTGCGGTGTACGGCATGGAAACACCATTCGGGTCTAATAGATAGCCGATCAGCAGTAACCCAACTGAACCGATCACCATCGCCCAAGCCGTCATCGGGGCAACATCATATGTCTTCGAGTAGTCCTTCGCTATCAAGTTCCCGAATGCTCCGGATACCATCGCCAAGATGAGTAAAATCTCTCCTAAGCCAAAACCAACTTCAGATCCGGTCGCCGGCCAGTTTGCGATGACAATTCCGGAAAAACCAAACGTCAAAGCAAACCCCTTCAATCGATTCAATTTATCGTCTTCATATCGGAAATGAGCGAGAGCCATTTGGAAAAACGAAGTAGAACCAGCAATGATCGATCCCTGGACCCCGGTCGAAATGGAAAGTCCGATATAGAAGAACAAATATTGTAGAAACGTCAAAAATGAACCGAGATGCGCATACGCTTTAACCTTTTCACGTGTCAATCGGACAGACCGTTTCAATACGGTCTGACTGATGATGAGCAATAGAATCCCTGCGAGTAAAAAACGCTCGCCAGCGAACAATAGTTGTTGCCCATACTCGTTCGATTGAATATCAAGCTTCTCATAACTCAACTTGATGAATGGGAACGCACTCCCCCATAACAACGTATTGAAAATCGCCAATAACGCCACCGTCCAAGGGCGTTCAAATATATTTTGCATGACACAAAAACTCCTTAATCTTTTTATTTGTGAGTCACTGATAAGCGTGTTAAGATAAACCTAGATAATAATAATTATAAATAAAGGATTCAGATTAAATTTCTATAAATTCTTTATTTTAAGCCAATTGAAGATGATAATCATCATCAGTCATTATCATTTAATCGAGATTTATTCTCAATTAGAAAGAAGGGATTATCGATGAACGTCCAATCGGTTACGCACGAAAAAAGCCACGTTTTCAAACGGGCTAGCTGGTACGAACATATTGAATTGATCATGGCGCTCATTAGCGGTGTATTGATTGTACTCGCTTATATCGCCGAAACACAAGGCGGAGCGCCTTGGATTCATGTCACACTTTACTTATCCGCCTTTTTTATCGGAGGATACGCAAAAGCGAAAGAAGGGATTTCGGATACGATTGAGACGAAATCGCTAAATGTAGAGCTTCTCATGATTATCGCCGCCATTGGTGCCGCTTCGATTGGGTACTGGATGGAAGGGGCAATCCTCATCTTCATCTTTGCTTTATCCGGGGCACTCGAGACGTATACGATGAACAAAAATGAACGTGCCCTCGAATCGTTAATGGAATTACAGCCGGAACAGGCGACTCGTCTAACAGACACTGATGAACTCGAGGTTGTTCATATCGACGACCTTCGTGTCGGAGATCGGATTTATGTCCGTCCTGGTGAACGCATTCCGGTCGATGGAAAAATTGTAAAAGGGAATGCTTCCGTAGAAGAAGCCGCTATCACAGGCGAATCCGTCCCTGTTGATCGTCAAGTCGGTGATGACGTGTTCGGATCGAGCGTCAACTTGAACGGAGTATTGACGATCGAAGTGACAAAACTTGCGACGGAAACACTGTTCCAAAAGATCATTCAAATGGTCCAACAAGCACAAGAAGAGAAATCACCGTCTGCACAGTTCATCGATCGATATGAAGGACGTTATGTTCAAATCGTGCTCTTCTCTGTTGCGGCCATCATCATTCTCGGACCGTTCGTCACGTCGTGGTCTCTTGAAACGAGTATCTATCGCGGCATGATCCTTCTCGTTGTCGCCTCCCCTTGCGCACTCGTCGCCGCCATCACACCGGCCGCGCTGGCTGCCATCGCCTCTTCTGCAAAACACGGGATTCTCTTTAAAGGCGGTGCTCATATCGAGAACATGGGACGTCTAAAAGCGATCGCCTTCGACAAGACCGGCACCCTCACAATTGGGAAACCGATTGTGCAAGAAGCGCTCATCTCACCTTCATTAGAAGAAGAGGACGTCAACCGAATTGTCAGTTTGATTGAAGAGCATTCGATGCATCCACTTGCTGAAGCGCTCGTCTCATATACGGGAAAACATACCGGGGAAATGACACACTTCAAAGACATCACAGGCTCTGGAATTGAAGCAACGATTGACGGGACAACGTATCGGGTCGGAAAACAGAAGTTCGCTGACCGAAGCGGTGATTTCTTTAAACATGATGTCGAACGATTGAAAGAGGCTGGTCACACCCTCGTTTTCATCAGTGACGAGTCACGTACAATCGGTGCCTACGCCTTACGTGACACACTACGCCCTGAGGCAAAAGTAGCGATCCAGCGGTTGAACGACTTAGGGATTGCGACGATCATGATTACCGGGGACAACGAGGCGACCGCTCGCGCCATCGCGAACGAAGCCGGATTGACACGCTATATCGCTGAATGCTTGCCTGAAGAGAAGGTTTCGCAAATCAAGACGTTACGCGAGGAATATGGAACAATCGGGATGATCGGCGACGGAATCAACGATGCCCCCGCCCTTGCGACAGCCGACGTCGGGATTGCCATGGGCGAAGGTACGGATGCCGCACTAGAAACGGCAGATGTCGTCTTAATGAAAAACGACCTCGTCCGATTGAGCGACGCCATTCGTCAATCACGTAAGTTGAATCGCATCGTCTTACAGAACGTCGTTTTTGCACTCGGTGTGATCCTCGTTCTGATTGCAACGAACATCTTTGAGTTACTCATCATGCCGTTCGCGGTCGTCGGACATGAAGGTTCCACTATTTTGGTTATTTTAAACGGTCTTCGACTCCTCACGTCATCATGGGAGTGATCCATTCGACAAAATGGAATCGCTGATTGAAACAATATGTCGATTTCGTTATAATTAAAACAATGTGTCTACAGACTGAAACTGATCGAAAGATTGACTAAAGGTGGTACAAGATATGAATACGATTGCAGTCATCGGCAAGGTGTTTGTCGATATTAAAGGGACTTCCTTCGCACCGCTCCACAAAGATGCGAAGAATGTCGGCGACATCACTTTCTCCAATGGCGGAACAGGTCGAAACGTTGCTCAAAACTTAGGTGTGCTCGGCAACGATGTCCGCTTCGTCTCGACCGTCACGAACGACCAAATCGGTGTCGGCGTCCTCGAAGAATTACGTTGCTTGAATGTAAACGTCGAAGGGGTCGACATGCTTGACGATAATGGTATGGGCATGTGGCTCGCCGTAATGGACAACAACGGCGATCTTCAAACATCTATTTCGAAACAACCGGACGAAGCCCGTATGGAAGAAGCAATTTTACGTCAAATCGATACGGTCTTTGAAGAGAGCGACGCGGTCGCCATCGATTTAGACTTATCGGTCAACGTCTTGAACGAGACGATCGAACTATGCCGTGAAATGGATTTACCGCTTTATGGTGTCTGTGGCCACCTATCCGTCATCGAACGAAACCGTCATTTGCTTCAAGGATTCACAGGATTCATCTGCAGTCGTGAGGAAGCGGAAATTTTATCCGACATGTCGATCGTCACAGTGGACGATGCCCTTCGCGTCGCGGAAGTACTCGCCATGAAAGGCGCCCCCCTCACCATCGTCACGATGAGTGAGCTTGGTGCCGTGTATGTCGACCTTCGTACGAACGAACAAGGTCACGTCCCGACGACGAAAGTGAAAGTCGCAGACTCCACGGGAGCTGGTGACTCCTTCTTCTCCGCTGTCATTTCTGAACTTATGAAACAACACTCGATTGAAGAAGCGCTACGATTAGGTATGCGTGTCGCAGGAAAAGTCATCGCGTCGCATGAGAACGGATTGACGCAAGAGATGTACGCATCATTAGAACAACCTACGCAAGAATAAATAGAACGCATCGGCGAATCGTCGATGCGTTTTGTGCAAAATCACAGGAACGAAAGGAACGATCTCATTGGTTCGAACGAAATTAAGAAGCGCGATCATTTTAATGAATGATCGAGATGAAGTGGCTTTGATCCGTCGCGAAAAAGAAAACGTCCTCTATTACGTTTTCCCAGGTGGCGGAGTCGAATATGGGCACACAACAGAAGAGACGGCCGTACGTGAAGCATTTGAAGAACTCGGTGTTCACGTGGAACTAGAAGGTGTCGCCGCCTACGTCGCATTCAATAACGAGTTAAATCCTTATTATTGGGCGAAGATGACAGGTGGCGAATTCGGGACCGGAACAGGTGAAGAGTTTCAAGAAGAACAGACTAACGGATCATATACACCGATGTGGATCAAACGGTCTGCACTCCCTCATCTCCCCGTTCGTCCACCTTCACTTGCTGAAAAACTCGCCTTACATGAGGAACGTTTTTACGATTTGACCTTATCGGAGGAGTAATCAGGTGTACACCCTGCCGAAATCGGGAAACGTTTTTTAACGATCGAGTCAGGAGGGTTTTATAATGGCAATGACAGAAGTGAAGGAAAAAAAGAATTGGCTTTCATTTGGGAAAGAGTTATTTCGAAGATTTCAAGAGCATGATGTACAAGACTACGGGGCTACCCTCGCATTCTTTTGGTTTTTATCCATTTTTCCTGGAATCATCTTTATTTTGGCGCTCTTATCCTTTTTTGATGTCTCACAAGATTCGTTTCAAAATCAATTGAACGATTTGGCACCCGGGTCCGCCGCTTCCGGGTTTTTAACGGGAATTTTCGAGGCTATTGGCGAACCACAAGGCGGTCTCTTGTCGCTCGGTGCGATTTTGGCCATTTGGTCCGCCTCAAAAGGAGTAGACCGTCTAATCACGACGTCACTTCATGCTTATGGCGAAGACAATGAACGTAACTTTTTCGTCAAAAAAGGGTTGGCACTCGGATTGACGATTCTGCTTGGAATCGGAATGCTACTGCTGATTCTCTCGAACGTGTTCGGGTCTCAAATCATTTCATTCGTCACTGAGTATTTACCCGTCAACATTACCGGAGCCGAAGAAATGATGATCAACGTGTTCCGATATGTCCTTACGACGGTTGTCCTCATTTTGACGCTTTCGATTTTTTATAAAGTATCTCCACAACAGCACGTCTTTTGGAAAAGCACTATCCCCGGTGCCATCTTCGGTGTCATCGGTTGGCAAGTCGTCTCATTCGGTTTCAGCCTATACGTTTCAAACTTTGGGAGTTACGACTCGACTTACGGTTCACTCGGAGGAATCATCGTCACGTTGCTCTGGTTACAATTAACCGGAATGATTATTTTAATCGGATCTGAAATCAACGCGACATGGATGCGCTTCTTCAAGACACCGAGTGAACAGGAATACGAACGCGACTTCAAAAAGAACAAAAAGAAAGCGAAACAAAAGCAAGAAGAAGATAACTATGATGACATCCCGACGAACACGTACGGATAATTCAAAAGGAGCACGTTCAAGCTGAACGCGCTCCTTTCTTATGCTTCAATCGGATCAAGACGTCCCGTCGCCGGGTCAATCACGAATCCGTGTACATTCGTTCCTGGTGGTAACAGTGGATGGTTATTGATCAGGTTAACAGAATGAACGACGTTCTCTTCAACTGAATCAAATCCATGTAGCCACTGCTCCAAATCCATTCCTGAAGACTTTAGCGTCTTCAACGTTTGCGGGTCGATTCCACGACGCTCCATCTCTTCGATGACGACAGTCGGTTCAATCGCCGCCATCCCACAATCGTAATGTCCAACAACGACAACTTCTTCTGCTCCTAGCGCATAGAGTGCGACCAAAATGGAGCGCATGGCCGAACCGAATGGGTGTGACAAGACTGCACCCGCATTTTTAATGATTTTAGCGTCTCCGTTCTTAAGTCCTAGCGCTTGAGGTAATAGTTCCGTCAAACGTGTATCCATACACGTCAAAATGACGATTTTCTTATCTGGAAATTTATCAGATACGAACGGTTCGTACTGTTTTTCCTCTACGAAACGTTTATTGAATTCAAGCATTTCTTTTACGACTGACACGTTAACGCCTCCTCTTTTTTACAACACAAATCTTGAAACGATGAGTCCGATGACCATCCATGCTCCGAACAGCGTGTTCACTTTCGCTGTCATCGCCATTGCAGGCATCAATGCGGCTGGCTCTGCCTTTTGCCAAAATCGTTGAATCGCCCGGACCATGACCGGCACCGTAAAGAGCGACAGCAAGACCCACGGAGTGACGCCATATAATACAACCGCTAAGATGATGCCGATTAATGCCGCGATAAAGAATGCGGCCAATACATATACCGCACGTCGATGACCGACTAGACATGCGATCGTTTTTCGACCATTCTCTTTATCGTTATCTAAATCGCGGATGTTATTCGCAAGTAAGATTGCTCCGATCAACAAGGCCATCGGGAACGACACGAGTAGCAACTCCCTCGTCACCGTATTGATTTGGATAAAGCCGGCAATCCCGATGATGACATATCCCATGAATAGCCCAGCGACAATTTCACCAAACGGCGTATAGGCAATCGGTAGCGGCCCTCCAGTATATAAGTAGCCGACAAGCATAGACAAGGCGCCGATCCAAAGCAAATGCCAGCTTGTGGATGCCGCAATGTAGAGCCCGAGTAGTGCCGCAATCGTATACATGCCGAGCGCAATCGCTAATACGTGCTGTGGTGTAAATCCATCACGTACGATGGAGCCTCCGATTCCGATGGACCCCTCATGATCAAGACCACGCTTGTAGTCATAATACTCGTTAAATAAGTTCGTCGCGATTTGAATAAGGACAGATGCCACTAACATGGCAAGGAAAAGTCCCCACTTGAGTTCGGTTTGATCGAGGACGATGAACGTCCCGAGCAAGACCGGAATAAAGCTTGCGGTCAGGGTATGCGGGCGAATCATTCGCCAATATGCCCCTTTCGATTTCTGTTTCATTTCGTTCCCTCCCTTCGTTAGTTTACGTCTCGATGAAAAAATCTGTCAACGCCAGCCCATTATCCTCGATTCTTGATCATTTCCCGAGCATTTCATAGGCAGGTGGATTGCGAACTCATGATACACTAAAAAGTGAGAATTCTATCGGATTGAGGAGGCTCTTCTTTTATGCCAGATACTCAAACACATATAAAACAGCGAATTGAGCAGGCCCATAAACGGGCGCGAGCTTGGCAACGGCCTGTCCTCGCATCATACACATGGGAAATCTCGGCGTTCGATGCTTTTCAAATCATCCAGAACACCGATACGTCCCATTATTATTTCATGACACCAGACCGAACACTCGAAATGCTCGGTTGCGGAGACGCACTCGTCTTGAGCGCTTCTGGACCCGAACGATTTCAGCGACTTCAATACGATTGGAGTCTTCACCGACGAGATGTCGATGCGACAATCCACGCGTTCGCCGGTTTTTCATTCGACACGTTTATGCGACCACAAAAAAGTATGTGGGATGCCTTTGGGGAGGCATCACTCGTCGTCCCAAAATTTTTATACCGTCGCTATAAAGACCGACACACGTTGACAGTGGCCACTCTCGTCTCTTCGAAGCAGTCGGTCGAACAGTATTTGATTCAATTGGCAGATCAGTTGGCCCAGTTCAGTTCACTTCGTCCGACGGAAGAAGCGACGCCGTCTTATACAAAAGTGAAAGATGGGGTCGATCACTTCAAGTCCAGTTTCCAACAGGCTAAACAGTTGATTGAAGAAGAACGAGTTGAAAAAATCGTGATTGCCCGCGAAGAAATTTATCAGCGTTCCGATGATGCGTTCCCCTTCTCAAAAAGTTTGAAGCATTTAGCAGATCATCAAGAATCTAGTTACATCTATTTGTATCAACCAAAGCGTGACACTGGTTTCTTTGGGGCGACTCCTGAACGATTGATTCAAAAAGAAGGCATGCAACTGAACACGGCTGCCATCGCCGGGACAATCAAGCGTCCGAAAACCGAGATCGAGGCAGAAATTGCGAAAGAGAAACTCCTAAACGATTCAAAAAATCGTGAGGAGCATCAAATTGTCGTGAAAGACATCAAGCAGGCGTTGACACCCTATACTGCACCGATTCAAACACGAGATACTCCGCAAATTTTGGCAAATCGCTCGGTGTTCCATCTACACACCCCAATTCAAGCGACACTCGAAACAAATGCTTCCTTGCTGTCACTTGCGGAATCGCTACATCCAACGCCAGCACTCGGCGGCTCTCCGAAGCGGACATCGGTCCGATTGCTTCGTGAAATCGAGCGATTCGATCGTGGATGGTACGGTTCTCCTTTTGGTTGGGTAGACAATGAAGGCGACGGCGAGTTTGTCGTGGCAATCCGCTCTGCACTCGTTCAACACCAATTCGTCGCACTGTATGCTGGATGTGGGATTGTGAAAGACTCTGCACTCGAGCAAGAGCTCGAAGAAACAGAAATAAAAATGAGTCCAATCAAACAAGCTTTGCAGTTTGATTTACACAATCAAGGAGGCACCCTAGATGAATAAGGTTTTGACCGATTGGGTCGCATCCATGGTAAATCGGCTTGTTGCGTCCGGTGTAAAAGACGTAGTCATCAGCCCAGGATCCCGCTCGACTCCGCTCGCTGTAGCGGCATATCTTCATCCTCAGATTCGTCATCACATCATCGTCGATGAACGATCTGCCGGATTTTTTGCTCTTGGACTGACCCGTGCGTCAGAAACAATTCGCCCGGTCGCATTGATTTGCACAAGTGGAACGGCGGCAACAAACTACTATTCGGCTGTGACAGAAGCGTTCATATCGCAGTTGCCACTCGTCGTACTGACAACCGACCGTCCTCATGAACTGCGCAATGTCGGGGCTCCACAAGCAATCAATCAAGTCCGCCTCTACGGTGAACAAGTGAAGACGAGCATTGATTTGCCTGTTCCAGAGGAGACAACGTTATCGTTTATGAAACAAACGATTACCCGCTTCACGAATCTGTCATTGCAAGCACCGATGGGACCTGTTCATTTGAATGTACCGTTTCGAGAGCCTCTGCTTCCTGACCTCGAGTCCTTGAAACAGATGTTAAAAGCTGACCCTGTCTTGCCAGAACGACAGCGTATTCGGCCGACACAAGCAGACAAAAACATTTTCTCGGAATGCACGAGTCAAAAACGACTCGCCTTCGTCGTCGGACCTTACACCCCGACATCTTGGCAGAAATCCATTGTTGAATTCGCTTCCGAACGACAGATCCCGATTTTTGCCGATCCTCTTAGTGGCATGCGACGTTTCGACGGCGTCTTGACCAACTATGACACGTGGCTCGCGAGTGAGCATCGAACTGATTGGCTGCCTGAGGTGTTCGTCCGTTTCGGGGCTGCACCTGTTTCGAAACGCTTCAATCAATGGATGGCCATGGCGGACCAACTCGTCATCGATGAACCGGGATCTTATCGCGACCCAAGTAGCCGTGCCACCATCTGTTACGGCGACGCACTCGATTTTCTACCGCTCATCGCATCCGTAAACGAACCTCGGTACCTTGAACGTTTACGCTTTTTTGAAGAGGTTGCCGAGTCTGCAAAATCGTCACTTCAAGGTGAAGCGGAATTGACGAAACGATTGCTCGATACATCGATTGAGCGTCTATTCGTCAGTAATAGCATGCCGATTCGAGATATAGATACATCACTGTCTGCCGGCACGAATATACACGTTCTCGCCAATCGAGGCGCAAACGGAATTGATGGTGTGTTATCCACCGCACTCGGAAGCAGTTATGATACGTCTCACGGCGCTTTATTGATTGGTGATTTAGCGTTCTATCATGATAGCAACGCCTTGCAACTGTTAAAGCATCATCCCGGAAAATTTTCCGTCGTGATTGCTAACAATAACGGTGGAGGGATATTTTCCTTCCTCCCACAGGCTTCTGTCGACACACAGTTGTTCGAAGATCTGTTCGGCACACCGCTTGATTTAAATATCCGTGGATTTGCTGACACATATGGCTTATCGTATCGTCTAATTGAACGACCGGATGAAATTCAAGAAGCGATTGAAGATGGCGTTCATTTAATCGAATTCCCATCGAATCGTGAGGAGAATGTGACGATCCATCGAGGTTGGACACAATCTGTCTGCGCTCGCCTCATCACAGAGAACGAATCATGAACATCGATTTACGTGGCGTACGTTATGAAGTGATTCATCGCGGTGAGGGAAAACCGGTATTATTTTTACACGGATTCACCGGAAACGCCCATTGGGTCGATTCGCTCCCTACATTACCGATTCGTTTTGTGTCACCGTCGCTCCTCCAACATGGCGCAACGGAGCACCCTTCAGTCAATCGTTCGACAATGAGTCAGCAAGTTAAAGATTTGTCCCGCTTACTGGATACGGACGACCGACCTTGGACAGTCGTCGGCTATTCACTCGGTGGGAGAATCGCATTGACACTCGCCGCATGCGACGAGCGTGTCGAACATGTCATCGGGATCAGCACGACCCCCGGTCTGCTCACTTCTAAGGAACGAGCCGCACGCCGCCGCCAAGATGCAGAATTGGCTCACTTGATTGAAACCAAGGGTATCGCTGCATTCGTGAATCGTTGGGAGAACCTTCCGCTTTGGCGACAGACGGAAGACATGAAACGTTCACTCCGAAAAGATCGGCTCGCCCAACACCCGAATGCCCTCGCAAACAGTTTGCGGTCAATCGGTACGGGACATATGCCGTCCTTATGGGGCACATTGCAGCGTCTCCCCCGTACCGACTTGATTGTCGGGTCAGACGATCTCAAGTTCAAAGCCATCGCAAGACACATGCAGGAAAAGCGACCAGATATTAAAATCTATGAAATTTCAAACGCAGGGCATGCTCCTCATATTGAGAATGCATCAGAGTTTGGTACAATAATAAAGAAATTGATTTTAGGGGGTATTTAAAATGGAATCAGTAGCGAACTGGACATCGGTCCGGACGTATGAAGACATTAAATATGAAACGTGGAACGGGATTGCCAAAATCACCATCAACCGTCCCGAAGTGCGCAATGCATTCCGTCCGTTGACGGTCAATGAATTGATTGATGCATTCGCTCGCGCGCGCGACGATAAAGAAGTCGGCGTCATCATCTTGACAGGTGAAGGCGAAAAGGCATTCTGTTCAGGTGGGGACCAAAAAGTTCGTGGACATGGCGGCTATGTCGGGGAAGATGAAATCCCACGCTTGAACGTCCTCGACCTTCAGCGCTTGATTCGTGTCATTCCAAAACCGGTCATCGCCATGGTCGCAGGTTTCGCAATCGGCGGAGGACACGTTCTTCATGTCGTCTGTGACTTGACGATTGCAGCGGACAATGCTCGCTTCGGACAAACAGGTCCTAAAGTCGGTTCGTTCGATGCAGGATACGGTTCTGGATACTTGGCACGGATCATCGGCCATAAGAAAGCTCGTGAAATCTGGTACCTTTGCCGTCAATACGATGCACAAGAAGCACTCGACATGGGACTCGTCAACACGGTGGTCCCACTCGATCAACTCGAAGCAGAAACGATCAAGTGGTGCCAAGAAATCTTACAACACTCACCTACAGCGCTTCGCTTCTTGAAAGCAGCAATGAACGCAGATACAGATGGTCTTGCCGGACTTCAGCAACTCGCTGGAGACGCAACGCTTCTCTACTACACGACAGATGAAGCAAAAGAAGGACGCGATGCGTTCAAAGAAAAACGTGACCCTGACTTCGGTCAATTCCCACGTTTCCCTTAATTGTTGAGAGAGTAGCGATTTCGCTACTCTTTTTTTGGAGGTGACAGCTATGTATGAATGGATTCGGAAACACCCAGCGTCACATCTCGCCCTTGTGACAGCTGACGATCGATTGACATGGGCAATGCTACGCACGGAAAGCCTTCAACTTGCCCAGTTCATCCATGAACAGACACCCACCGCCAAACGAATTGGCATATTCGCTAAAAACAGCAAAGACTATGTCATTGCCGTTCATGCAGTACATCTGCTCGGAAAAGTGCTTGTTCCGTTGAATACACGGCTGACAGAAGAGGAAGTGCGTACTCAGCTACAAACAGCAAAAGTGGACCTCCTTCTCGTTGACGTAGAAATCGATTTGTCTATCACCCAACTCCTGATCACACGCCGGACCACTTCATGTTTCACCGTGACCCATGAGTGGAATGAAGATGAAACCATGTCTCTCATGTTTACGTCCGGAACGACGGGTCGAGCCAAAGCGGTGCAACAGACGTACGGGAATCACCTCGCTAGTGCCCGAGCCGCTGAAGCGCATTTAGACTATCGTCCATCAGACCGGATGCTCGCGGTGACCCCGCTCTTTCACATGAGTGGACTGTCTCAAGTGTATCGGAGTGCCATCATCGGTTCGACGCTCTATGTCGAGCCACGATTCGATGTCGATCGAACACTTCACGTCATCGAGACAGAAGGCATCACCCAGCTATCACTCGTCTCAATTATGCTGCAACGATTGCTCGATGCTGGCCTGAAAAAGCACCGACTTCGCACGTTGCTCGTCGGAGGCGGACCCGTCCCGCGCTCATTACTAGAAGAAGCAGAACGACGCAAGTTACCGATTGCTCAGACATACGGGATGACCGAGACGTGTTCTCAAGTCGCCACGCTGCTCCCGAACGAAGCGCTCTCGCATATCGGTTCGAGTGGTCAGGCAATCGCCCCAACAAGTATTCGAATTAATTCAGACGGAGAAATCGAAGTAAAGGGACCAACTGTGACGAAGGGATACTTCGAACAACCTGAATCAGATGCTTGGACACCCGATGGTTATTGGCGAACGGGTGACCTCGGCACGATGAGGGATGGCTATTTATATGTACACGATCGCCGAACCGACCTTATTCTTTCAGGTGGTGAAAATGTTTATCCGGCTGAAATCGAAGCCGCCATGTTACGCTGTGCCGGTGTTCAAGACGTCGGCGTCACGAAACAGTCGCATCCGACTTGGGGAGAAGTCCCGATCGCCTTCGTCGTCGGCTCCTATGATCCAGCCGAGATGAAGCATGTTCTCGACTCACAGTTGGCTAAATATAAGCACCCGATCGCCATCCACTACGCACCGAATTTACCACGAAACGCGAACGGAAAATTAATGCGCCATCGCTTAAAGGAGCTACTGTCATGATCAAACGTGCTGAGCTTTCCATCGTCCCTTTGACGTTTAAACACCCGATTGTGACGGCACACGCCGTCTTATCTGTCCGAAGAACGCTTATCCTCCGTCTAGAGACCGTAGACGGTGTCATCGGATACGGAGAAGGTGCCGCTTTCGAAACACCTTGGTATACGGAAGAAACGACCCAATCCATGATCGATACGTCTAAACTAATTCTCAATTTACTGAAAGGGATGACGGTCACAACGGACGTGTTTCCGAACTTAGTCTCATCTATCATTGGTCAGCACATGGCAAAGGCAATGTGGGAAAGTGCACTCTGGGAGATTGAAGCAACGCGCGCGAACAAATCACTCAAGTCATTCATGAGCGCCGGAGATTCCGTTTCCTGCGGACGAACAATCGGGATTGGGTTACTGAATCAAACGATGAAATCCATCGAGACGGCATTAGCTGACGGATTCGAACGCATCAAATTAAAGGCATCTCCTAATGAACTGGTTCCTGCCCTACGTGAGATTCGCGCGGTCTTCCCTGATGCGCCTCTCATGATTGATTTAAACGGAAGTGCGTCCGATCAACCGATGGAATGGTTCGAACAACTCGATGCCCATCGGTTATTGATGATCGAACAACCGTACCCAAGCCGACAATTCACAAAATCAGCGGCTCTCCAAGCAAAACTCACGACCCCCATTTGTCTCGACGAATCCATCACGTCTTATGACGACGTGGATACGATGGCACAGCTTGGTGCCGGAAAAATCGTCAACATTAAACCCGCACGTGTCGGTGGGCTTAGCGAGGCGCTCCACATTCGAAAACACGGAACGCCATACTGGGTCGGTGGCATGTATGAATCCGGTATCGGAAGATATCATACACTCTTGTTTGCTTCGTTAAGCGGCGCGAGCTTCCCCGCGGACATGTCAGGCACGAGCGCTTATTTCGAGCAAGATTTACTCGATACCCCGCTTGAAGTGGAGAATGGAAAGTTGACTCTTCCGGATTCCGTACAACCAGATTGGAATGTGATTGAACGGTTACGCGAAGAAGTGATTACATTGCAAACATGAAAAAAGGTGCGGTTCACGAGAACCACACCTTTTTTACGTTAACGGAACGATTCCGTTAACACTTCATATCCATCTTCTGTGACAACGACCGTATGCTCGAACTGCGAAACAAGACTCTTGTTCGGAGTGAAGAGCGTCCAACCATCCTCTTCCGATTGATAGACGATTTCATCCTTTGTCGAGATGAACGTCTCAACAGCAATCACTTGCCCGGCTTTTAATAACTGATTTTCTTCGCGACTATAATAGTTCGAGATCGTCTCTGGCTCCCCGTGCAATGTCCGACCGAGACCGTGTCCGGCCAAGTTCCGGATGACCGTGAATCCATTCTTTCTCGCGTCAGCGTAAATTGCTTTCCCGATCTGATTGACTTTCACACCCGCCTTGACCTTGCTGAGTCCAGCTTCTAATGAAGTCAAGGATACTTCGACCAAACGTTCGTGCTGGGGTGACTTCGCCGCCCCCGCAATCACTGTACGTCCCGTATCGGCATAATATCCATCCTTCACAGCGGAGACGTCGACATTGACGATATCGCCCTCTTGAATGACTTCATCTCCCGGAATACCATGGGCAGCAACATCATTGAGCGAGATACATGTGTAACCTGGAAATTCGTACATCGTAATCGGTGCAGAAGCTGCACCTTCTTCTTCTAAAATACGTTGCCCGATCGCATCTAATTCTTTTGTCGTCATACCGGGCTTGACGGCTTTCGCCATCTCATCTCGCGCAAGTGCGACGATTCGCCCGATTTCGCGCAATGCATCGTAATCATAATCTAGCATCGTCCATCTTCCTTTCAATCCAATAATCGGTTTTGATATAAATACTCTTCGGATATGTCGGCAAATAAGAACATGCCGTCCGGTAACGGATAGCTAAAGGTTCGCGTCACTTCATTTGAACTGAAATCACGATAGTCTCCCGATAAATAGCCACGCCCTCGAACATCCATCGCCGCCATCGTCTGAATGAAATACGGTCGGAAACTCCAGTTATAGCCTCGATACGTATTATCGACACGCCATTCTCCATTCACGCAGTAGACGTTCGCACTCGTCTGGAAACCTGTCTTATCCGTTATATAATAACGAACAAACACCTCTTCCAGTTTTGGGGCGATGAATTGAATCCACTCGTCTTTCTTGTCTCTCGACCACTTTCCAGATTGAACAAGTTCTCCAATCCGGCGATGTAATTCAAATTCAAGCTCGTATAAGCGATTCAATCGTTTCTGGTCATGTAAAAAGAAGGAAGGCACTTCTTGTGCCAACACACCCATACCTTTGATTTCTCGTTGGGGAATCTCATCTTCCAAGCCTAGTAGGCCACCCATGTAATACCGACCACCGTGCTGCCACGCGTAACGAAGCTGTCCGATGTGGTTGATGGATTTGTAAAGAAGCGGTGCACCAAGCTTCGAAGCAATATACTCCATCGTCTGAAGCATGTTCGGATAGGTGACCGATAACGTCTTTTTCTCGACCATCGTGCCAAGGTCGACGAGCAATAATTCTGGCGCAAGCGTCATGATGTCTTCGATACTCGTGGATTCGGCAAAGTCTAATGCAATTTTCAATCCATAGGACCGATAGTATTGAATGACACGTGACAGTCGCGGGACGTCGACTAAGTCCGTCCCTTGTAAGGTCACATAAATACGGTGTAACGGAAAATTCAATTCGCGTAGTGGGGCTAAAAAGGCTTCTCCCCCTTCTTCGAGAATCCATTCCGACCGGCATCTGAACGTGACGAATGGTTTGACGTCACGAAGTTGCGCTGCCGCGAGTTGCTCCATTCGTTGGGCGATGTCTAATTGATACTCGAGGGGAACATCATCATCATAAAAAAACGGTGTCAATGATTCGCCTCGGAATCGTCCATGTACCATATATCCTTCCACTTGAAACGTCGCCGCTCCAAGGATTGGTTCATACGTCACCATCACTTCTTCAGGATGGACCATCACTTCTACCGCATCCACAATTCATCACCTCTTCGTTAAATGCGAAAACGAGCTACAATCAGCTCGTTCGCGTGTGTACATACATATAGGCACCGAAACAAGCAATAAAATAGGCGATACTCACCACGCCATATGCAATGCCCATCTTTCCGCCTACTCCAATGGCTAACACTAAAAAAATCATCGCTCCAAATAACAATGTCGCCACGGGGATATAACGAAAGTTAGGACGGTCTGTCTTTGACACGATTGGTTTGAGTGCGATTACACAACCAAGCAGCACAAGGAGACCGAAACTTAATTCCACCATCCGTTGACACCTCATCCTTCTATCTCTACTCAACTAGTGTAGCACGACACAATAAAAAATGCCGCAAATCCACTTAGGGAAATGCGGCATTTCACGATGATTAGTCACGCGGACGGCGTGGACCACGGTCATCCGAGCGACGACGATCGTCACCACGGAATGATCCTTTACGGTCTCCACTGCGTCCATCACGACGTTCGCCACCGCGTCCACCACGACGATCGCCACCACGGCCACCGCCACGACGGTCGTTACGACCACGGTATCCACCGCGATCGCCACCACGGCCACCTTGGCGTTTCACACGAACTGGTTCAGCGTACGAGATTTCAACAGGAGTTGAATCTGGCTCTTTTGTCAATCCACGAAGGGCAGCAGCGAGAATTTCGACTGCTTCGTACTCTTCAAGAAGTTCTGTCGCAAGTTGCGTGTAAGCTTTGAAGTCGCCCGCTTGAACGCGTTCGATCAACTCTTCAGCTGCTTGCTTTTGGTTTCCTTCAAGTACTTCCGCGATTGTCGGTACGTGACGACGGTTCATCTTCTTGTTCGTCACACGCTCGATTGCCTTCACTTGTCCAAATTCACGTGGCGTGATGAACGTGAGGGCTGTACCAGTCTTACCAGCGCGACCTGTACGACCGATGCGGTGTACGTAGCTTTCTGGGTCTTGTGGTACATCGAAGTTGTAAACGTGTGTGACACCTGAAATATCAAGTCCACGTGCCGCAACGTCAGTCGCTACCAAGATATCGATTGTTCCGTTTTTGAAACGACGAATGACTTGGTCACGTTTTGATTGCGTCAAGTCTCCGTGAAGACCGTCTGCAGTGTATCCGCGTTTGATGAGTGCCTCTGTCACTTCATCTACACGTTTCTTCGTACGAGCGAAGATGATGCTTAGTTCTGGTGAATCGATGTCGATCAAACGGCAAAGTGTATCGAATTTTTGACCTTCACGCAATTCGAGGAATTGTTGGTTGATGTTCTCAACTGTCATTTCTTTCGCTTTTACTTTGATGATTGTCGGCGACTTCATGAAGCGCTCAGCAATCTTTTTGATTTGTGGTGGCATTGTCGCTGAGAAGAGAAGCGTTTGGCGCTCTTCAGGAAGACCAGCCAAAATCGTTTCGATATCTTCAACGAAGCCCATGTTGAGCATTTCATCCGCTTCATCCAAGATGACTGTTTGAATGTCATCGAGTTTGATTGTCTTACGCTTCATGTGGTCCATGAGACGTCCTGGTGTCGCTACGACGATTTGCGGGTTCTTTTTCAAACCACGGATCTGACGGTCGATTTGTTGACCACCGTATACTGGAAGTGCGTATACGCGCTTCGTTTCACCGATTTTGTTTAATTCTTCTGCAACTTGAATCGCAAGTTCACGTGTCGGTGCAAGAACGAGTGCTTGGACTTGACGCGCCTTTGAATCGATTCGCTCAATTGTCGGAATACCGAAAGCTGCTGTTTTCCCTGTACCTGTTTGTGCTTGTCCTAATACGTCCACTCCCGTGAGTGCGACAGGAATTGTCTCAGCTTGGATCGGTGTAGCTTCCTCGAAGCCCATTTTGTGTACACCTTTTACTAATGCTTCACTTAATTGTAAGTCTTGAAATTTTGTCAAATTATATTCTCCTTTGTTCATACAAAAAACGTCTGAGTTCAGTTTGACAGATCTACAGACGTTTTCTCAATGTTTCCTCATAGTCAACTTTATTAACTATAACGTATTTCTTCCTAAAATGAAAGAAATACATTTTCAAACTTTTTCATGTCACCCGAACATGAGTTATCTTATTTCAATTTGTAGCCGTTGTCGAGCTTTTCAACTTGCTTCTCTTTCAACAGTTTTCCAAGCGCTCGTTTAAATGCCGCTTTACTCATCCCGAATTCACGGTCGATGATGTCAGGTGATGTCTTATCACCGTATGGCATTTGGCCACCACGTTCTTCAATATACGAGAGGATGCTCGCCGCATCACCATCAATCGCCTCATAGGCACGTGGCTTCATCGAAACGAGGACCGTACCGTCTTGTTTGACCTGCGTCACACGGACGGTCAACTGTTCTCCGAGACGTGGCCAACGCGTCATCTCAGCCTCATGCAAGAAACCGAGTGATTCCCCTTCGACCCATACGTTGACGCCCACTTCGCGTTTATTGACGACAATGGCCTGCACGTCCTGGTTGTTCCATTCTTCTTTCGACGGTCGTGCCAACAAGTTCAAGAACGCATATGGTGCAGGGTCCCCAAGCAAGCGTCCTTTTTGGTCATACTTCAATCGAATACACAATTGATCGCCCGTTTGTGGCCAATATGATCGGTTCTCCGGTAAGTCATCCATCGAAACGAGAACGTCCTTTTGAATTCCGATATTCACAAAGACCCCTGTGTTATACCGAACGCCAGTCACTTCAAACCATTCATACTCATCAAATGAAACGGTCGGAATCGTCATCGTTGATGCGAGACGTCCTTCTGAATCATGATATAAGAAGACACGAACCGTTTGACCGATTGTCACTTCTTCTGTTTGTTCTTTACGGTGAAGGAGCACCTCTTCGCGGCCGTTACTAATGAATACTCCAAAATCAGCAGAACGTTCCGCGACTAAATCTACTACTTCTCCTGCGCGCAATGCCATTACACCCACATCCTTTTCTAAGCTATTACTGTCAGTATACCTATCTACACACGTTCCTAATCATATCATGTTCTCTTTCAACATTTTGAATAAATGTGTCGAAAATGTGAATGTGTTTTGAGACTGTTGAAATCATGATTGTTTACAGAACTTACATGATTTATTAAAATTTTGTGACAATTTTGTGAACGTGTTTTTTTCTGCTAGTATCCTTTTTTTGAAAACGTTATTATATAGGAAGTGTCCAGTATAGATAAGGTTTCATTTAGGATTGATCGGGGGATAATAAATGTTTGATATACAGTCTCGTTCTTTTGCAAAGCGTTTTACAAAAGGATTGCTTGTCGCCTTTTTCGCATTACTCGCATCTCTCAGTTTTATTTTCTCAAACGGTGTCGACACGAATGTATCGTCATCCTCGACTTACATGACTCAAGAGTAAACGCCATTCAGCCCACTGAAGGCGTTTTTTTCTTTGCAATACATAACAGGATTTCCCTTCAAAAAGTCGAATACGATTAAAAGACCATGCCTTTTTCTTTCATACCTTTAAGAAAAGGAGACTCCGCTATGATTTTTTATTTTCTCACGTCCATTTTATCAATCGTAGGACTTGCTTTTTTGTTCCAGACCGAATTGTACAAAGATCCAATCGGAACATTTTTATTTGCCGTCCTAATTGCGATGGGACTCTCTTCCTTCAAACAACTCTTCATGCAGGCAAATGAGTATTTTGTAGAAAGACGGAACCAGAAACGGATCAAACGAGTCGTCGACAGAATGCACTCCACGACTCGAAAACGCTCTACATAACGCTCGTCTTCCCTCGCCACATTTGGTATCCTATGTAGGAACAGACATCGTACAATGGATTTATAATCGCAGGAGGCACATAACCGTATGAATGAAATCCCGTTATCGAATGAATGGCTACTTCGTTATTCACCTGTCATGGAGCTTTGGTTAAAAGAGGACGGTATTTTGCTTGTCGATGATGACAACCGAATCCGTCTCACTCTCGAAATCGGAAGTGATCAGGCCATGCAAATCAAAAGTATCGAGCAAGACGGCGCCTATTTCGTCGTCGATCCTGTGAATAAACGCATTACGTTCGAGCTCGAAGAAGAGGAAGAAGAGAGCGATTCTCGCTTTTGGGAATAAGGATTCATGCCGAAGGGTCGGATTCTCGTCAAGAGAAGAAGACTCTTTCTTGTTGTCATCATGAGAGGAGAGAATAGAATGATTCGAACAGCTGTATGGTTTTTCTCATTTTTTGCCGTATTACCGATCACCGTCCCGTTTTTACAGAAGGCGAAAAAAATCGAAACGCCAAAGCGTTACCGTTACGTACAAGATATCGCTTATAAATGGGCACAGTTTCTACTGAAGATTGCGGGTGCAGACATCCGTGTCCACGGTCAAGACCAGATTCCGGATGAACCCGTCGTCTACGTGTCGAACCACCAAGGAAACTTCGATGTCCCGATTATGTTGACCGCCACGAAACGACCGAAAGCGTTTATCTCGAAAATCGAGGTTCAAAAATTCCCGATTATTCCACGTTGGATGGAATTGATGGGGTGTATCTTCATCGACCGGAGTGACCGTCGTCAATCGATTCAAGCCATTCGTTCCGGCGTCGAAACAATTCAATCCGGTCAATCAATGATTGTCTTCCCAGAAGGCACACGCTCAAAAGGTGGACCGATGAAGGAGTTTAAAGCCGGAAGTTTGACGCTCGCCACCTCAAGTGGTGCGAAAATCGTTCCAGTCGCGATTCAAGGCAGTTATAGATTGTTAGAAGCCAAAAATCGAATCACCCCGGCAACGGTCGATGTCACGTTCCTACCTGCGATTGATCCGGCTGATTTGCCGAACAAGGAAATCGCAGCAACGGTCGAGGCGGCCATTCGTCAACAGCTTGAAGGAGAGAACGCATGAGTTTATTAATGATTGAAGGCATTCATAAAGAGTTTGCCGACAAAGTCTTATTTGATGATGTGACGATGACAATCCATCCCGGAGACCGTATCGGGATTATCGGCGTGAACGGTTCGGGGAAATCGACGTTCATGAAAATCATCGCCGGTACCGAGACAGCAGATCGAGGCACGATGCAACATCCGAACGATTATCGGATTCGCTACTTGACTCAAACGGTTCAATTCGACGAAGGACAAACGATCCTTGACGCTTTATTCACAAGTGATACTCCTTCCGTTCAAGCGTTGAAACAGTTCGAGCGCGCCAGACAAGCACTCGAAGCGAACCCGACAAGTGAGCAGTTACTTGAACGCTTCATGAAAGCCCAACAGGCCGTCGATGCCGCAGACGCTTGGGAAACGGAAGCAAAACTGAAGTCGATTTTAAACCGGCTCGGTCTTCCTGACGTGTCAATCGATGTGAACGCCTTGTCTGGGGGGCAACAAAAGCGAGTCGCGCTCGCCGCAGCGTTACTCGATGAAGCGGACTTATTGCTCTTAGATGAGCCGACGAACGAACTGGATGCCGATACAATCGCATGGCTCGAAACGATGCTTGCCGATTACCGGGGAGCGATCCTGCTCATCACCCACGACCGCTATTTCTTGAATCGTGTCACGAATCACATTTTGGAGATTGCGGATGGAACGAGTTACTTCTATAACGGGAACTATGAACTCTTTCTCGAGAAGCGTGCCGAGCGAAAAGCTCGGGCACAATCGATGGAACAGAAACGACAAAATATATTACGTCGCGAACTCGCTTGGTTGCGTCGTGGCGCGAAAGCCCGGACAACCAAACAAAAGGCACGCATTCAACGTGTCGAAGACTTGAAACATCAAGAGAGCTTAGCGGAAGACGAGACGCTCGACGTCTCGGTCGGATCTCGCCGACTTGGTAAAAAGGTCATCGAAGTCGAAGATTTATCTTTCGGATACGATGACTCCCTTCTCATTCGGCAGTTCAATTGGATTTTCGGTCGCCGTGAACGCTACGGGATCGTCGGCCCGAACGGGAGTGGGAAATCAACGCTCATGAACTTGCTCGCCAAGCGCCTAGAACCGACAAACGGTACGATTGTGCACGGAGAAACCGTTCATTTAGGCTACTACGGACAACAAGTCGAATTTGAAGACGAGTCACGACGGGTCATCGATGAGATCGAACGCATCGCCAAAGTCATCCACACGCCGGACGGCGAGGTCATCACGGCGGGGCAAATGCTCGAACGTTTCCTTTTCTCACCGGACGCGCAATATAAACCAATTGCGAAGCTATCTGGTGGCGAAAAACGGCGTCTCGTCCTGCTTCGAATTCTCATGGATGAACCGAACGTCTTATTCCTTGATGAACCGACGAACGATTTGGACACGGAAACGTTGTCTGTTTTAGAAGACTATTTGGAGTCCTTCCCAGGTACAGTCATCGCCGTCAGTCACGACCGCTATTTCTTAGACCGGATCGCCGGACAGTTGATCGCTTTCGAAGATGGGGTCATCCAGGTGTATCACGCAGAATATAGTGACTATTTGGCCATGCGTCAAGAAGAGGTTCGTCAAGTGAAGAAAGAGAAAGAACCTAAAGAGAAAAAGGAACGCGTGAAGTCGGAAGTCGTGAAATTCACCTTCAAAGAACAGAAGGAATGGGACACGATCGAAGAAGACATCGCCGCACTTGAAGAACAGATTGAAGCGCAGGAAGCGACGCTTGCATCAGCGGGCAGTGACCTTGGTAAAGTCAATGAGTTGTATGCGACGATTGCAGAACTGAAAGAAACACTCGATGCGAAGATGGAACGTTGGACCTACCTATCAGAAATCGATGAACAAATACAAGCACAGAAAAAAGGCTGACCTCCACATAAGGTAGCCTATCAAATGAAATGAACAAGAGATGGATTTCCGATATTTGTTCCGGAAATCCATCTCTTTTGATTATTTCACTTTGATGATGATTTTGCCTTTGGCATGCCCTTCTTCTCCATAGTCATGAGCAAGTTTCGTATCTTCTAAATCAAAGACCCGGTCAATCACAGGTTTCAGTTCGCCTTTTTCAACAGCTTCCGCAATTTTTTTCAAACGCTCCCCCGTTGGTTGCATGAAGACGTACTCGGCACGGACCTTCGCCTGTTTGGCTTCCTCTTCATTTGGTGGTGTGGAGATGGAGACGAGCATCCCATTCTCTTTAAGCATTTGGTAGAGTTTGCTCTGCCCGTCGCCCCCCATCGTATCGAATACGAAATCAATATCGCGGACAGTATCTGCCGGGTCTTGTTGTTTATAGTCGATGACCTCGTCGGCTCCAAGTTTTTTGACCCAATCTACGTTCGGCGTGCTTGTCGATGTGACGACATACAAACCGTGTGCTTTCGCGAGCTGGATGGCTACCGTTCCGACACCACCTGAACCGGCTCCGATGAAGATTCGATCACCCGGTTTGGCATCCATCACTTCGAACATGACTTGCCATGCCGTATGCGCGACGAGCGGCAGTGAAGCGGCCTCCTCAAAACTAAGCGAAGCTGGTTTTTTGACGACAAGATGGGAATCGACTGCGACGTACTCGGCATATGTGCCTTGGCGCGCGATTTCTGGTCGGCTAAACACTTCATCTCCAACCTTCAATTCGGTCACATTCGCCCCAACTTCTTTGATGACACCCGATACATCCCACCCGATAACGAGCGGCATCTCGTAATGGAGCATTTCTTTCAAGTATCCTTCACGGAGCTTCCAATCGACCGGATTGACGCTTGCGGCATGAACTTCAATTAATACGTCATCTGCACCGATTGCCGGTTGTTCAAGTTTCCCTACTTTGAACTCATCCGACCCGCCATACTGTTCGATATATGCTGCTTTCATCTCATCATCCTCCTTTGATTGACTCACTTTTAGTTGGTTCCCATTTTATTTCTCTTACAAACGAAAAAAGCACACCGTAGAAACGGTGTGCTCAGACTGACTGATGGGTCATATAGCTATAGACATACACATCATGAGATTGTCCACGCTGACGCATATAGTTATGTAGTCGACCTTCTTGAAAGAATCCATTCTTCTCCAACATGCGTTGGGATGCAAGATTCTCGACATAGACGATGGCACCGACCCGTTCAATTTCACACGTCACGGCAAACTGAAGCGCCGCGTGAAGGGCTTCGGTCGCATAACCCGAACGCCAATACTCCGGTTTGAGTTCATAACCGATCTCGGCACGCCGATGCGACGGTGCCCGATTGTGAAACCCGATTGTCCCGATTAACGCTTTTGATTCGCGATGCTCGATGGCAAAACGGATGATCGCACCTGTTTCGATTTGTGCGAGCATATGCGTCAGCATCTGTTCCGTTTCTTCTAACGTCCGATGTGGCTCCATTCCGTAGTGGCGTAGCACGTGTTCATCTGAAAAGATGGCGAATACGTGCGGACCGTCCTCCATTTGGAGAGGTCGCAGTCGGAGGCGCTCCGTTTCAATCACAGGGAGACGGTTCATCCTTTACTGACCAAGTTATGTTGGAACGCATAGACGACTGCCTGGGTCCGGTCATAGACGTCAAGCTTCGTCAAGATGTTCGACACGTGTGTCTTCACTGTTTTGAGTGAGATGAACAATTCGTCCGCAATCACTTGATTCGACTTGCCTTCCGCCATCAGTTGCAAGATTTCTCGTTCACGGGCAGTGAGACTCTCATGAAGTGTCATTTCCGGATGACGCAGTCGTTCGAGCATCTTTCCTGTTACCTGGGCGGCCATGACCGGATTGCCGGCAGCGGTTTGACGAATCGCATCTGCGATTTCATTTGCATTCGCTGTCTTGAGGACATAGCTCATCGCACCGGCTTCGATGACGGGATACACTTTCTCATCATCCAAGAAACTCGTCACGACCAAAATCTTCGCTTCTTTCCAACTTGCTTTAATTCGTTTCGTCGATTCGACTCCGTCAACGGGCTCCATCACCAAGTCCATAAGGACAACGTCCGGCTTCTCCGCAATCGCAAGCTCGGCTCCCGTTGCTCCGTCCGATGCTTCGCCGACGACTTCGATGTCCGGTTGTGTCGATAAAAAGGCAGATACGCCCGCCCGAACCATTTCATGATCATCAATTAATACAACTCGAATCATCATTACCCCTCCACTTGTTGTTTCACACGTACTTCAATTTGTGTCCCGACATTCGGCACACTGACCAATCGCAACGTTCCACCGACTTCTGCCGTACGCTCTCTTATCGATTGTAATCCATATGAGGCGACTTGTGTATCGTCCACATTAAATCCGATTCCGTCATCGTTAATCTTTAAGATGACCGTCTGTTGCACGGTTCGCATCTCGATTTCTAAACGAGTCGCTTTGGCGTGTCGTAACGTGTTACTAATCGCTTCCTGAACAATCCGAAACAGTTCATTTTCAGTGTGCCGGGAGAGCTTCACTTCCTCTAAACGCCAGACGAGCTCGGTCGATTGTTTACGAGACAGTTCTTCTAACAAGCGTTCAATTCCCGTCTTTAGTGTCATGCCTTCTAGTTCGACCGGCCGAAGTTGTAACAGCAACGAACGCATCTCTGCCTGTGCGGTCTGCGCCATGAGCTCGACTTGTTCCATTTGTTTACTCGCGAGTTCTGGTTTCGTCTGCATCGTCTGTTTGACCGCTGTCGTCATCATCGAGATGGCATAGAGCTGTTGACTCACCGAATCATGAAGTTCTCGTGCGACGCGACGTCTTTCTTCGACGACGGCCTCACTCCGCGCCTCTTCCACACTGACCGGACGCTCACCGACTCGCTTCGCCATCTCGACCATTTCTTGGCGCTGTTTCGATACGCGGACGATTCGTTCGAGTGTATCTCGGTATGGGGACATCGGGCGGAAGGTGATGTCTTTTTGGTTCTCCAGTTTCCAAAGGGCATTGGCGACTTCCCGAAAGTCTCGGCGCAAATAAAAATACGAACCGACGCCAAAGATACTTCCGATCAAGACGGCAATCACTAGAATGGACACACCGAAAGGCAACCCTTCTTCACGCGAAAATAAATCGCTCAATGAAGTCGAGTCACCTATGAGAAACGCTACAGTAATCAAGAAAGCCGTCAACAAGCTACTAAACAGTTGATGCCAGACGACCGTTCGTGGATAAGAATCTTTTTTCATACCGTCATCACCTCGACACTTCCGCTCATGAGCACGATATGAATCCGGACTTTTCGTGTAGCCTGGACATAATCATCAGACGCTGTATAGAAGCGACGATTGAACACCGGCGAATAGTTCGAGTCATCGACCTGCACTTTACCGAACCCGATCGATGCGTCAATCGAATAGTCATACCCCGCAGGAATGAGAATTCGAATGTCTCCCGCAAGTCCATTGAGGAGTAAGAACGTCTCTCCTTCCGGAATGATGGCTTGTGACAAATCCATCTCAACGTCCCGTAGTAAAAAGAACTCATTCGTATCACGTAACACATAGTGCCCCGATTCCTTCATCCCAAATGAGAAGGCTTGTTCTTGACGAAGGGGTGTCCGGATTTTCGATTCGACCGGTCGATTCTTATAGAGTCGATAGCCGAATAACAGGAGGAGTCCGGAGAGCACGAATCCGAATGCCGCAGATGAGAAAATCAAGCCAATCAAGAGGATTCCCCCAATTGCGTAAAAAATATAGCTAGCAGACTGCTTCCCCCGACGACTGAACCGTCGACCGATGTAGAGGAGAAGCAGCGGGAGGATCATGCTGAATAAGACGCTATTCCCACCCGTCACGATATCGATGAAGAGTCCGACTGAAAATAAGATAATCATAAATCCAATGATTTGACGTGTGTTCCAACGTTCCATGTCCATTCCCCCTTTCTGTTCATATGTATGAAGCAAAGAAAGCGATGACCCTGTTCAGGTCATCGCCGAACCATCGCCTCACTCTTGTTTAAAGCGACGCTCCAGTTCTTTCAATTTTGCTTCAAAATCATCTTCATCTTCCTGCGTGTCTTGCTTCTCTTCGGCAGGTTGTTCTTTCTTTTCTTCCTCAGTGAATGGATGCGACTGAGACGTATTTTGACCAAAGATTTGGTCGAGTGCCCCTTTTAACAAGTCTAGGTTTTCGCGCATCGCAAACTCATAACGTTTATTTTGCATCTCATCGAGTTTGAGTTTCATCTCGAGCGCACGACGCTCTAATGTATCTAACTCGCGTTCACCTTCGTCAATCAATCCTTCAAAGTAACGGTACTGTTCCCCGTAATGTTTGGATTCGAGTGCCGCACGTTCTGCCAACTTTTCTTCCCCGGCTTGTTTCGCCAGTTCTGTTTGCTCATATCGTTTATCTGCCATCTTCTTGGCATCATCACGTTTTTCAGCAAGTTCTGCAAGCAATGTACGTTGACGTTCCACGAGTCGTTCAACCGACAACGCTTCCTTCTCCGCTCCACGGATATGACGGTTCAATTCCGCTTCTCCACTTGAACGTGGCATCTCTTTATCCTGATACTTCTTCACTTCTTTCGAAATTTCTTTCGTCAATTCATTCGCTAATTCACGAAACTGATCAAACGGTGTCTTCATGGTGAATCCTCCTTATGAAATCTCAACGACGATTAACAAATTTTTGCCACACTTGATCAAACTGCTGGAAGCTGCTCCGGCCGGCACGCGTTCCGTCTGCATTTAAAATCTCGACATCCGGGTCGCGTTTTTCACTTGTATACATCATATACCCTTTAAACAACAACCACGCGACAATGATTCCGACGAGCGCCCAAATGTTTGAGAGCATCGTCCCAATCCCAATGACGACAAGGATCCCGAAACCAACTTTAGCACCGATGTGTGTCACAGCCTGAAAACGGACTCCAGCCCAAAGCGTCAAGAGCGCTCCTAATCCGAATAAAATCATATTCGGTAAAGAACCGATCAACACGAGCACTAGAGCGATCGCGGCCACGATGAACAACACCTTTTTCACTTGGTGATTCATCTGTCATCCCTCCTTGTTAAGTACACTCTTATCATAATACGTTATTTGACATAGGTCGACGAGCGGAAGGCTTGTTTCACCTCGGTCTTTAGACTGAGATGGTACCGTTTCCAATAACTGTGGTACACTAATGCTATCGAACAACGAAAGGATGATGTTTTATGAGCAACATGATGCATGCACGTAACCAAATGTCAGCAAATCGGAGGGCTGTCGTCCTCCATCACTAAAAGGAGGATTCTTTTTGAATCAACAAACTGAAACGGGACGTGTCACGGCACAGTTCCAACATCTTTATACGGTATCAATCGGAGAAAACGCCTATATGTGCGGGGTTTCCGGAAAATTTCGACATGCCGCGACGAGCGAACGGGATTACCCGGTCATCGGCGATTATGTCACGATTCAAGTTCGCGAGCATGGTCAAGGTACGATTCACCATCTCCTTGAGCGTCGGACCGTTCTTTCACGAGCGGCCGCCGGCAACGAGACACGTGAACAACTGATCTGCGCGAACGTCGACTACGTCTTGATTACGATGGCGTGTGGACACGACTTCAACATTCGTCGCCTAGAACGCTATACGCTAGCCGCTTGGGACACCAGGGCAATCCCAATCATCGTCTTGACAAAGACCGATCAAGTCGACTCCGTCGACACATTGCTCGAAGACATTCAAGTGAACGCACCTGGAATTCAAGTATTCCCCGTCAGTGCTGTGACGGGAGAAGGTGTGGCTGAACTTCGTCACGCATTGCCGAGTGAGAGCACGATCGCCTTCGTCGGTTCGTCCGGCGTCGGAAAATCTACGCTGACGAACGCCCTCGCCCACGAGACACTTGCCGTCACACAAGCCGTCCGGGCGCAGGACGAGCGCGGAAAACATACGACGACACACCGCGAACTGTTCCGAATCGACGACTTATACGTCATCGACACACCAGGGATGCGAGAATTCGGACTATGGGAAGGAAGCGAGCACCTCGATGAGACGTTTCGCGATATCGAAGCACTTGCCGAGACATGCCGCTTCCGCGACTGCTCACATCAGAAAGAACCGGGCTGTGCCGTCCAAGAGGCACTCACGAGCGGTACGCTAGATGCGAAACGCTATGCGAGCTACGTCAAACTTGAGCGAGAGCTTCTCTATATGGAGAAGAAACAGGCAGAACATGCCCGCGTCCTAGAAAAGAAGAAAAAGCGAGTGTAACGTAAAGCAAGCGCAGACCACATCGGCCTGCGCTTGCTTTTTTATACGGTTCCCTGCAAAATCCCTTCTGCCCATTCGACTTCATCGGATGTCGGGGGCTTCGTGCCTTTAAGCGGATAATCGAGTCCGAGCGCCTCCCATTTGTAGACGCCCATCTCATGATAAGGCAAAATCTCGACTTTCTCGACATGGTCTAGCTTTTGAATGAACGCGGCCGTGCGACGAAGCGCACCTTCTTCGAGCGTCCATCCAGGTACAAGGACGTGGCGAATCCACATTTTCGTTCCGCGCTCGGAAAGGTGTTCGGCAAGCGCGAGCGTGTTGGCATTGCTACGTCCCGTTAGCTTTTTACACATGTCGTCGTCGATATGCTTGATATCGAGCAAGACAAGATCGGTGTGATCTAAAATCGCATCCAAATTAGGAGGTCGGAGCGCACCAGACGTATCAAGTGTCGTATGAAGCCCATGCTTTTTCGCTTCACGCAGCAGCGCCTCTAAAAATTCAGGTTGCGCGAGTGGGTCGCCACCAGAAATCGTGATGCCGCCTTTCGATGCGTCCATGAACGGACGGTAGCTGAGCGCCTCTTGAATGACGTCTTCAGCCGAGCGGTGATTATTCTTTTTGAAATCCCACGTATCTGCATTATGGCAATAGAGGCAACGTAACGCACAACCTTGTAAAAAGACGATAAAGCGAATACCAGGGCCGTCAACTGTTCCAAATGATTCGACCGAATGTACATATCCCATTGTCATCGAAATGACCTCCTAACGAATGAGCGGCTCTCCGTAGAAGGCCGCTAAGCCTTTATTTACAACGAACCGTGGAACGTACGGTTGATGACGTCGATCTGTTGCTCACGTGTCAACTTGATGAAGTTGACCGCATATCCTGATACACGGATTGTGAGTTGTGGATATTCTTCTGGATGTTCCATTGCGTCGAGAAGCGTCTCGCGGTTGAAGACGTTAACGTTCAAGTGATGTCCTTTGTGCTCTCCGCTCATGTACCCATCGAGAAGCGCCGCCAAGTTGAGTTCGCGTGCGATTTCTTCTTTTCCGAGTGCTTTCGGTACGATTGAGAACGTGTAAGAGATTCCGTCTTGTGCGTGTTCAAATGGAAGTTTCGCAACAGATGAGAGCGATGCAGCCGCACCTTTTGTATCCCGTCCATGCATTGGGTTGGCACCTGGAGCGAATGGTTCACCCGCACGACGACCGTCTGGCGTATTTCCTGTTTTCTTACCGTAGACGACGTTCGATGTGATCGTGAGGACCGATTGCGTATGAAGTGCGTCACGATATGTTTTATGTTTCCGTACTTTCTCCATGAATGATTCGACGAGTTCGACGGCGATTGCATCGACACGGTCATCATTGTTTCCGAATTTCGGGAAGTCCCCTTCTGTTTCGAAGTCGACGATGATTCCTTCTTCATTACGGATCGGTTTGACGTTTGCGTATTTGATTGCTGAAAGACTATCCGCCGTTACCGAGAGACCCGCGATCCCACAAGCCATCGTCCGTAAGATTTCAGGATCGTGAAGCGCCATTTCGATTCGTTCATACGCATATTTATCGTGCATGAAGTGGATGACGTTGAGCGTATTCACGTATAGCTCTGCCAACCAGTCGAGCGTCCGGTCAAAGTCGGCATATACTTTTTCGTACGTAAGCACGTCTTCTGTGTTCATTTCCCAAACTGGAGCGATTTGAGCACCGCTCTTCTCGTCACGACCGCCGTTCATGCTATAAAGGAGAGCCTTCGCCATGTTGGCACGCGCACCGAAGAACTGCATTTGTTTCCCGATCTTCATCGGTGACACACAACATGCGATGCCGTAGTCATCACCGAATTGTGGCATCATCAAGTCATCGTTCTCATATTGAATAGCCGAAGTTTCAATCGACATTTTCGCACAGTATTGTTTGAATCCTTCTGGAAGTTTCGTCGACCAAAGGACCGTCAAGTTTGGTTCTGGAGCTGGTCCGAGGTTCGTGAGTGAATGCAAGAACCGGAATGAACTCTTCGTGACGTTCGAGCGACCGTCTTGACTCATCCCACCGATTGATTCTGTCACCCAAGTCGGGTCACCTGAGAATAATTCATTGTAGTCCGGTGTCCGTAAGAATTTGACGATTCGAAGTTTCATGATGAAGTGGTCAACGATTTCTTGGACGTCTGATTCTGTTAAGCGACCCGTTTCAAGGTCACGTTCAGCGTACACGTCAAGGAAGGTCGAGACGCGACCGAGTGACATCGCGGCACCGTTTTGTTCTTTGATGGCAGCAAGATACGCCAAGTATACCCATTGATATGCTTCTTGCGTATTTTCCGCAGGACGACCGAGGTCAAATCCATATGCAGCTCCGAGTTGTTTAAGTTCTTGGAGGGCACGAAGTTGTTCATTCAGTTCTTCCCGATCGCGGATGTCAGACTCAGATAAGAACCCGCCGCGTTTCGCTAAATCCTTTTTGCGTTCTGCCATCAAGAAGTCAATTCCATAGAGAGCGACGCGACGATAGTCACCGATGATGCGTCCACGACCGTAAGCATCTGGAAGCCCCGTGATGATCCCTGATTTACGAGCGGCCCGCATTTCAGGCGTATAGGCATCGAAGACACCTTGGTTATGTGTTTTACGAATCTCTGAGTAAATTTTTGTGATTTCTTCGTCTGGCTCGAAACCATATGATTCGAGTGCCGCATCGACCATACGGATGCCGCCATTCGGGTGAATCGAACGTTTGAACGGTTCATCCGTCTGAACGCCAACGACTTTCTCTAACTCTTTGTTTAAGTAACCTGGTCCATGCGATACGATGGTCGATGGTGTGTGTTGATCGACGTCCCAGACGCCTCCACGTTCACGCTCTTCTTTTGTTAGTTCCATCACACGATTCCAAAGAACGTTTGTCGCTTCGGTCGGACCTGCTAAAAACGCATCGTCTCCTGTGTACTCATGACGGTTCAAACGGATAAACTCACTGACATTTACTTCATTCGTCCACTGACCGGGGACAAAACCTGACCATGCGGATTTGATTTCGGTTGCCATGTTGATTCACTCCTCATTCTCGAAAGTAACTGCGTGTTATCTATACTGTGAGTGTACGTGAAAACGTGAACAATATGTTTTACATTCTTGTGAAACTTGTAACAATCTTATGAACGTGATGAAATAGCCGTTTTTGAAAGCGTTTTACAAACTGTTATATCTGCTAGTTTATATAGTTTGAAACAGATGATCCCTAATTAGATAAGGTTTACCTATCATCTGTACTAATTTGATTGTTCTGTGACGAACTATACAGTTTTTAAGGTGATTAATCTCACATCACTCGGTTAGAACTTGAATTTTTGTGTCGTATCAGACACAATGAAGGCAGAACATTGTATAAGAGGAAGGGGTTCTACTCATGACGTATGAACCATTAACAGCAAATCACGCCTTTCAGGTTGGCGATCGCATCTCATTAAAGGTCGATGAGGCCGGCGAAAAGCGTGACGGATTTATCACAGAATTTGAAGACGGAGGGTTTTGGATCCGCTTCGACGATGACATCGAGAACGAAGATTTTATTGATTATCGCGACCAGCTACTCGCCGCACTTTTGTCGCGTCCAATCCATGTCATTACGACACATCCGGAACTGAAACCGTTCGAGAACATGACGGCCGAGTTACAGTATCGCGTTTATCAAGGATTCACGATTGAGAAAGTTGAATTGACAGCAGAAGGTGCAGACGCCCACATCCAACTCATCGAAGACGGTCAGACGTATACACAGACGTTACGTTCTTCCATGGAAGATGGTCAGGAGCATGTTCGCTATATTTGACGAGGGAGCGCTGTCGCTTCCTTTGTTTTTGCCTAAAGATAAGGAGACCGAATATGAATTTTACAAAACCTTTTATTAACGAAACGTGGGAACGGATGGGCTTCAATGAGCCGATGCCGGTCCAAAAAGAAGCGTTTCCTCTACTATTAGATGGAAAAGACGTGACAATCGAGGCACCAACCGGAACGGGTAAGACACTCGCCTACCTCCTTCCAGCCATTGAAAAGATCGACCCATCGAACGACCGCATCCAAGTCGTTGTCGTCGCCCCGACCCGTGAACTTGTCATGCAGATTCAACAAGTCGCACAACGTTTCACCGAAAAAGGCGACGTCCGCATCGGTTCGTTCATCGGTGGCGTCGAATTGAAACGTCAAATCGACCGAATCAAGAAGAAGCCACATTTGATCGTTGGGACGCCAGGTCGTCTCGTCGAGTTGATCGACAAGAAAAAACTGAAGCTCCACGAGACACATACCGTCATTTTAGATGAGGCCGACCAAATCATCGATAGCGGTTTGACAGAGGCCGCAGAACGAATCATCAAGCATACCGCGCACGAGCGTCAGCTTGCACTCGTCTCGGCAACACTCACCGACTCACTCCAAGAGTGGGCGTCACCATTCATGAACGAACCGGCTCATATCAAAATCGAACGTGCCGTCAGCGATCAAGTGACGTACGGCTATCTGTTGACGACGCGCCGGTATAAACCGGAACTTCTTCGTCGTCTTTCACACGTCGACGATTTGAAGGCACTCGCCTTCATCAACAACCGCTCGTTTTTGCCACCGCTTCGCGGAGAACTTGAAAAGTTGAAAGTAAACTACCGGATGCTCGACAGCTTGAAAGGGAAGCGCGAACGCGTCGAGACGCTCCGCGAATTCCGTAAAGGCGAATACCCGCTCCTTATCACGACTGGTCTTGCTGCACGCGGTCTCGATATTGAAGATGTGACACACGTCGTCCATTTCGACTTACCGGAGTCCATTGATGACTTCATCCACCGTTCTGGCCGTACCGCTCGTGGTAACGCGGGAGGGACTGTCCTTTCACTCGTGACGACGGATGACCTGCCGCACTTGAAATCGTTCGCGCGTCAACTCGGTGTCGAGTTGAAAGAGCTCGAAATCTATCGCGGTGACGTGATTGAGAAACGGATTGAGGAGAAGCCTCCTGTCGTCAAACGTCCTGCGAACAAGCGAGGACCGCGCCGATGAAAAAAGACCGGAAAGTAATTCCCTTCCCTTTGCTCGTCGAAGAGTCCGAATTGCTTACCGAACTGAAAAAGTTGTATGAGCAAGCGGCTCTCGCGCGAAGCACACAATGGACGAACTATATTCAAGAGATCGCATCGGAAGGGACATGGCACTTAAAAGATGCCGAACTCTTCCGTGACCTCTTCATCGATTGGGCCGTCTTCTTTGAGACGGATGAGGACGGGATGACACCCCATGGTCGCTACTTGGCAGACCATAAGAGCGACATGTCCCCTGCCCTATATCACGCACTCCGTGGATTAGCCGTTCCGCGTTGTAGCATCTTTGAAGTGACGGAGGACGGTCAGTTGAAAGACTGGGAGTCCAAAGAGACATACGCTGTTCAGTTACCAGAAGAACGTGAGACCGGCGACCTCGTCCTCGGGAAGTTACTCGATATCCGAGGTAGTTGGCGTTTCGGTTCTGCGTTTCTCGCCTTACCTGCGAAGATGTCTGGGAATGTCGCCGATCTGTATATCGACTTTACAGATGAAGTCGGTCCCGGTGCCTTTTTGGAGCAGTTCCCGGAATTCTGCGCGGAACTGATTGATTTGTTGCTGGATTTAGAAGAAGGCGTCATCATACCGAAACCATCAAAATAAGCAAAGGGCCGCGGCCCTTTGCTTATTTTTGTCTGACATCTACGTCAATCTGTTTGAGCATGTCACGCGCTTCTTCGTTTTCAGGCGTGATCGCCGCACTCGAGATTTGTTTCCCATCCTCGTATACATCGATGACGACACCGTCTTTCGCTTGGCGCGTTTGGTACAGGCGACCATTTTCATAGAAGGCGTGATCCACTGAATCGAGAACTTTACGAGTCATCTGCTTCCCGGTGTTCAAGTCGATGACGACTTCCTCGCCATCCTCATTTAAGGCGAACAGGTGGTGACCCGACACTGTATGATCCCAAAAGTCCTGACCTTCAGCCAATTGAACAACTTTACCCGTTTTTGTATCGTAAGCGAAGAGTCCTGGGTTCGGATCCTCAACATTGATTTCCTCTTCTCCTTCTCGGATCACTTCGTACGAGCTGACACCGACAGAGATGTAACGAGTTTCTGTCACTTGAGAGGATACATCGGTAGCGTAAAAACGATTCGTATTGATGACATGGGTGATAAATCCTTTGTCCATATTCACTTCTTTGACGGTCACCTCATTCATCGCTTGATCAAACGTGGCGAGCATCGTTTTTTCTTCACCGTCATATCCATCTCGATAGATTAAGTTTAACTGGCCATCATTCAGAAATACGCCTGACCATACCCCGTTCACGATGTCGTATATTTTTGAATCACTGGCATCGAACGAAGACGTCGATAACTTTTCTCCATCTTCTTGTGTAAATACGATGAGCTCTTTCATCCCATTCTGACCGACCCCGATGTATCCATCCTCTGTTCGAATCGATTCCGCATACGTCATTCCGTTCATTTGTCGATGAATCGAACGTTCTCCCTCATTCAAACGTTCACGATATCGCAGTCCCTCAGCAATATAATTCAAGTTTGACGTGATACGACTCTCATCCGTCGTCACTTCAAACCACTGTGCAACATCGTCCTCTGTGCCATACGTGACCTCTACCACCGCGTCTTCCCACACAGATGGATTCGAACTGATGTCTAACGCCCATTCTGCTTTCGGTTCTGTCGCATCAACGGCAAACGTCCCAAGCCCAATCACGATGACCGCACCGAGCGCGGCCATATTCCACATTCGTTTCATCTTCTCACCTCACACATTCAATTTCGTCTGTAAAAATCTTCGACTTAGCCAAATCGTCACACTTGTCCATACGACCAATACCACACTGACATACACAATCGTCTCATCATAAATCAGTCGATTCGACAAGAACGCGTAACCTAAAACTGGAATAGTAAAGATGACAACTAGAATTGACAAGCTAAGTACCGGTGACCAGATCGTCCGTTGCCAGAAACTCCGTTCAATCAACACAAATGTGAAAACAAATAGTACGACGATGACAATAAATAATTGATGGATGACAAAGTTGACAACTGAAGCAGGATACATCATTCCCAATATTCTATTGAAAGATAGAGCTTGTTCAAATGATCCATTCATCGGTATCATCTTTCCATCACACCAACTCGTGAACGCTATGTATTGTAACTTGAGAGCAATCCATTCGATGGCAAACAGTCCCAACGTCATCATTAAGATTGTGGCGAGTTTGGCGAAAAACAAGGTCATCCGCTTTTGTGGCATTGTGAGTAGTCGCAACATAAACGTCCCACGTCCTTGAAAATCGCGATACCAAATCCATGCACTGTATAATAACACCACTGCGACCGCAATGCCGAGCGACAGGAGATAAGGTGTATCTCCAAGGTAGTCTGAAAATGACAATTGATAGTCCGCATTTCCTTCACGTTGCAACTGTTCATAAAAGTTTGTTTCGTCCCATAAAAAGTAACCGAGATATCCAAACTGTATAACGATAAGACCTGCGACTAATGTCAAGAACGGTTTCGTGACACGTTCAACTTCCCAACTCAATAGTTTCAATAGATTCATGCCCCGTACTCCTCTCTCATCACATCGACGATCGACTTCCCGTGAATGAAACGGACATCCTCGACGTCAAACTCACGAACGATGCGTCCGTTATTCAACATGACTACCTTGTCGATCAAGTACTCGATATCCTCTATTTCATGTGTCGTAATGAGGACGCCCCGGCTCTCCATGATTTCACTTGAGAACAGTTCAACAATCTGTTCTTTCGAAAAGACATCGATTCCTGAGAACGGCTCATCGAGCAATAGATAATCAGGGTCTTGGGCAATGCCGAGCGCAAGATTCGCTTTGGCGAGCGTCCCTTTCGATAACTCGCTCAACTTATCTTCCGGGAATAATTTAAAATCTTCGACGAGACGAGCAAATAATGTCGAATCAAATGTTGGATAAAAATCTTTCATAAACGCTTCACATTGCTCAATCGTGAAATGAATCGGGAACATCGCATGGTCGGCGACAAAGGCGACACGATTCAAATCAATTGGTTTTCCATCAATCAATACCGAACCTTTATCAAAAGGTGTCAATCCCATGATGCCTTTCAATAACGTTGATTTCCCCGTCCCGTTCAGCCCAATCAGGCACGTGATTTCCCCTTTATTCGCTGTGAACGAAACGTCTTCAATGACTTGTTTCCGGCGATAGCGCTTTTTAACTCCCAACACTTCGATCATCGTACGTCCCCTCCTTGTACTGACGTTTAATCTTATCGACCAGCTCGTCTACCGAGACGTCGAGTTCTTGAATCGCTTCCACAAATACCGCGACCGCGTCATCTACAATCTCAGAGCGGATTTGTGCCAATACCGTACCATCTGTCGTTACACGACTCGGTCGATTTCGTTCGGTCGTAATCAATTGTTGGTCCTCCATTTCTTTGAACGCTTTTTGAACGGTGTTCGGATTAATTTTTAAATCGTTCGCTAGTTCTCGCCGGGATGGCATTTCATCCCCGGCTTTCAGTTTACCGAGTGCCATCTTCTTCTTGAAGTAGTCGACGACTTGTAGGTAAACTGGTGTCCTCGTATTGAATTGCATGTTCATCACCTTTCTAAGTGTATGACATGGTTAATACACTTTCTAACTGTATTATTAGCGTAATACACTAAGACGTCAATCATTTTTTTCAAATTTTCTCCAAACAAAAAACATCTGACACGTACGTCAGATGTTGAAACGTTCAGTCAGAGCACGATGTCTGCTCCTCTTTTCGGGTCGACGTGCTGAAGATACAAATCTTCCCCGGGCCAATACCTACGCTTGTATTTTTCAAGCCGTGCTGTTGGATCACCGAGGTATGTATCCCGGTTCAGTACTCGCTCGTACCGAACTTTTCGGGGACAGTCGAGATAAATCACATAGTCGAAATAAGAACGCCATTCCGGACGTTGTAGAAAAATCCCTTCTACGACAACTGTATGTGCGAATGATATGTTCACAATCTCTTCTGCGATGACATCTCGTTTATACACGTAACGAGGTAACGTCAATACCGTTATCCCATTCCTCAATGGACGAAACAGTTCACGTTCTAAGCGTGACACGTCCCATTGAAGTGCGTAATACTCAGTCGATTCAAGCTGTCCGGTCTGATAGCGTCTGTCACGTTCGACGATATAGTCATCGATGTGAAGAACGTAAATGCTAGGGTCATTGTTCAAATATGAAACGAGCGTCGTCTTGCCCGCTCCGCTCAGTCCATCAATCGCCACGACAAACGGTCGATTCTCTGAGTGCATCGAACGCGCCGCACGGATGACGTCTACTATGTTCATATCGTTCCTCCTCACACAAAAGAAGTCAGCTCACGAATGAGCTGACTTCAGTTTACCAGAGTACCCAACCACGCGCTCCTGGAGGCGCACTCTCAATCAAGTGCCAGATTGGAACGGTGTATGCAAATGCGATCAAGACGAACGTCACGGTAATCCATAGCTTCCAATTCTCGAAGTAACGCGGTGTATCCATCGCCGCCTCTTCTGTCTCGGCGAGCGGGAATTCTTCTTCGCCTTTTGGAGCGAGGAATGACAAGTTGAACATCGAGTAGACGAAGATGAGAACGGAGATGAACAAAATCGTTCCCCCGATTGCCATCATGACATGATATGGGATCCACTCACGCGTCAACGCATCCGAGAAATAAGTTGCCGGACCCGTTCGACGTGGGTTCCCGTTCAATCCTGAGATATGCATCGCATAGGACATGATCGCCATACCGAACGCCCATGTTCCTGTTTGAATCAATCCAAGCTTGTTCATCGCCTTCGTCAACGTGCGACCACGAAGGACTGGGACGAGCCAGTACGCTGTTCCAAAGAACGTCAAGGCGACGGCAGTTCCGACTGTGATGTGGAAGTGTCCTGTGACCCAAAGCGTATTGTGGACCATCGCGTTCAATTGGTGAGACGCGTTGATGATTCCACCTGCACCAGCCGGGATGAAGAACAACATCCCAACGAAAGGAGCAAGGAAGCGAACGTCGCCATACGGCATTTTCTTCACCCATCCGAACAGCCCTTTCGCGCCGAGCGCACGTCCACGAAGTTCGAACGTCGCAAAGAGCGAGAATGCAGTCATGAATGAAGGGATGACGACCAAGAACGTCAAGATGACTTGAACGAACTTCCAGAACGGTTCAATCCCTGGCTCTGTCAACTGATGGTGGAAACCGACCGGGAATGAGAAGAGTAAGAACAGCAAGAACGCCATCCGCGCCAACGCATCCGAGAAGATTTTCCCACCGATCACTTTCGGTACGACCGTATACCACACGATATATGCCGGCATCAGCCAGAAATAAACGAGCGGGTGACCGAAGTACCAGAACAATGTACGAGATAACTCGATTCCGACTGTATCCGTCCATCCTAACGAGAGCGGAAGGAGCTGGAATAAAATCGTGGCTGCGACACCAAGTGTCGCAATGTCCCAAAGAAGCATCGTCATGATACTCATATAAGCCGGAAGTGGTGGATGAACACCAGGGTTGTCACGCTTGTAATCCGCATACATGCGGAACATCGCGAAAGACGACAACCATGTCCCGACTACGAATAACACGAGCCCGACATAGAAGATCGGATCTGCCATGAGCGGCGCATAAAACGTATATAAGACCGTCCCTTTATTGGCCAAAATCATGACGGTTACCATGACAGCACCGATGATGATCGTCCAAAAACCGAGCCACGCGACACGCGTCGGGAATGATTCAAAGCGACCGAACGATTTCGCGAGTAACGCATATAAAAGACCGATAATGAACATCGTCGTAAAGACGAGTCCAAGCATGATTCCGTGTGCAGTCAGAAGTTGATAGTATCCAAAGATTTCAGGAATGACACCCGTCCGAATCAATGTCTGAGTCAATCCAGCTAGCGCTCCAATCAAGATGGCGAGAACGGATACGAGAACATGTCCGTAGGCAAGACGTGCCTCTTTTGCTCCGATACTCGGAACCGGTACGCCGCGTTCCATCTCCCATTGCTTCAGTTTAGATGATACGTCATTCATTTATTCCACCACCTTGATTTTAGTCGACATCATGTGATGCCCTGTACCGCAATATTCGTTACACAAGATTAAAAATTCGCCAGCTTCCTCGAATGTGTACGTCAACGAGTTGATATGTCCCGGGACGATCATCATGTTGACCGGCGTACCCGTCAACTGAAATCCGTGGACGACGTCAGGTGATGTCACGAGGAACGTCACTTTTGCCCCTTTTGGAATTTCAACATTCCCTGGTGTGAACGTAAACGCTTGTGCGATCATGACGAGCTCGTATTCATTTTCACCAATTTGATGAAGTCCTGGTTTGTCGAACGGAGCCGTCTGATTTACTTTTGCCGGGTCAATCAAGTCTGCATCCGATGCGGGTTGATTACCTGCCGCGAATGCGGATACCCCGAGAACAGTCAGGAAGACTGCGAGTAGAATGATGCCGAATGTAAGCCAATATTTTTCTAGTTTATGAATATGCATGATGAGACCCCCCTCCCTGAATTCTTATCGAGTGACGAATAAGTAAAAGACTGATGACCACATGGCGATGATGACACCCGCCACGATCATGACCGATGTGAACGTTCCTTTTAAATTCGGTTCTTGTCCATCTTTATGTTCCACGTGTAAGACCCCTTTCGCTTGTTTTTCCACCTTTATTGTATGCAATCGCTCTGGTGATAATATGTGATATTTATCACTCAAAAAGTGACAATCACATCAATTTTGCGTAGTTTCAACACATAAAGTTCACATTTGTACAAAACCAATCCACAAAAAAACCGCCTCCACATGGGGCGGTTTACAAACGACATATTCCTGCCGGGCAGCCTTCGCAATGGCATAACTCTTTTAAAAAGTCAACATCGCGAATGATGATTGATTTCGTTGTTGTGCTGATGACACCTTCTTTTCGCCACTGACTGATCAATCGGTTCACCGTCTCACGCGGTGCTCCAATCAGTTGTCCGAGTTCTCCGTCAGACGGATGACGAGGAATCACGATTGCATCTTCTTCCTCCACTCCATGCATCGCGGCCATTCGAAGTAACGTCGAAGCCAATGCACCAGGTTTTCCATACAACAATAAGTCGCGCACTTTCATTTCGGAATGCTTACGCATCATCGATGTCCAGCGCAAGATTTCTCCGGCAAAACGGATATCGCGCTGCATGAGCGATTCTAACTCTCGTTTTGAAATCGTCCCGATGGTACTCTCTTCAGTCGTTTCGATGCTATACGAACTAGGGAATGTCTCCACGATGTCAAACTCACCAAAGAAATCATCCGATCCATACATGAACATGACGAGTGGATTTCCCTTTTTCGTGATTTTCGTGAATTTGACAGATCCACTCTTCAAATAAAAGAACTTATCACACTTCTCACCTTCCCAACACACGATACTCGCTTTTGGATGATGCTGAAGCGTCATCATTTCGAGTAACAGCTGTTTCGTTTCGTCTGAGAATACAAAACTGTTCGGTTGGGTCGTTCCACATTGCATTGACATAGGTCGGTGCTCCCTCCACGTTTCATTCGTCCGTTCCATTTATGACTTTATTATACAGGAGTGTGACAGGGAGTATCATAAAAGTATGTGACATTTCAAACAATCTTTTGAAAATAAAAAATTCGGGTATGACCCCGAATCTTTACATCGATTCATCGTTGAATCAGTCGAATCAATTGTTCAGCCGGTTTGAAGTTCGGATACCGGACTGGTAAATCAAATTTGGTCGTATTTTTTAAAATAGACTTCGCGTGGCTGAATGTCTCAAAACTCGTTCGCCCATGATAGGCCCCCATTCCGCTCTCGCCCACTCCACCAAACGGTAGATTTGGGTTCGTCAAATGCATGATGACATCGTTCACACACCCGCCACCGAAGGAAAGGTGCTTCATGACAGTTCTTTCCACGTCCTTTGACTCTGTAAAGAGATAGAGCGCCAATGGGTGTGGTCGGTCTGAGATGAACTCGATCACTTCATCCAATTGACGATATGGAATGACTGGTAAAATCGGACCGAAAATCTCATCTTTCATCACATCAGCATCTTCATGAAGATTCGTCATGACGGTCGGCGCAATTTTAAGCTCATCCCGGTTCATCTCTCCACCGAACACAAGGTCACCTTCTGTCAAATAGTGAGCCAAACGGTCGAAGTGTGATTCATTGACGATGCGCGTGTATCGTTTCGTGCCGACACCATTCCCAAACATCGCAAACGCCTCTTGTTTAATCGCTTCTAAAAATGCTTCTTGTTGCGATTCGTGGACGAGCACATAGTCTGGTGCGACACATGTTTGACCGGCGTTCATCCATTTACCCCAGGCGACACGTTTTGCCGCAATGGAGACGTTCGCATCTCCGTGAACGATGACTGGTGATTTCCCACCTAGTTCGAGCGTGACTGGCGTCAGATGCTTCGCTGCCGCCTGATTGACGATTCGCCCGACTTGCGTCGATCCCGTGAAGAAGATGTAATCCCATTTTTGTGCCAACAGCTCTTGCGCTGTATCTTTATCCCCTTCGACACTTGCCACATATCGATCGGTGAAGGCACGCTCGAGCACCTGCGTCAGGACACGCGCAACATTCGGCGTCAATTCTGAAGGTTTGACAACGGCTGTATTCCCTGCGGCAATCGCACCAATGAGTGGAGCAACAGCCAATTGGAATGGATAATTCCATGGAGCGATGATCAACACCGTGCCGTACGGCTCATATTGAATCTCACTCTTCATCCCAAGATGAATCGCCGTCCCACGGACACGCTTCGGACGCATCCACCGCTTCAATTCACGCGTCGTTCGTGAAATCTCATCGTAAATAAATCCGATTTCTGTCGTATACGCATCCAATTCAGATTTGTTCAAATCTTCGCGAAGCGCCTCTAGCAAATCCGCTTCATAATGCTTAATGGACTCCTTTAAAAACGTCAGCATGCTCAAACGAAATGCCATCGATTTTGTCGCCTGTGTTTTAAAGAAGCGGCGCTGTTTCTGGACTAGCTCGTCAATCGTCAACTGTTCAATCGGTGCCAGCATGAACTTTCCTCCTTATGATTCATCACATTTATCTCATTTTATCATCGTGTGAAACGTGAATCTAAAAAAACGCTTTCATCAACCTACTATAATACAAAGCGTTTAAATGTTTAAACACTTAATCATAGAGTAAGCGATTGCTTCCCTCGCGTCAAAACATTCGTACTCTTCTTCGCGCGCTGATCAGAAAGAGCAGGCTTGCGCTCCCTAAAATCAAGCCGGTCAGTGTGAACTGCTGGACGATCGAGAGTGGAAGAACACTTAAGAATGATGACCCCGCTACCGTTCCGAGAGAGAAAAAGGCATAGAACGCCCCGTATGCTTTCCCTCGATTTTGTGGAGAGGTCGATTGGATCAACAACGTATTAATGGCCGGGAATAAAATGGCAAACCCGACACCATATAAGGCAAGTACCCCATACAGGCTAGTTTGTACACCCGATTGTCCAATTAACACCTGGCTTATCCCGATGATAGCCACCCCAAGTGCGGTCAACTTTGTCGGAGAGAATCGATCAAACAATCGGTTCGTCGGCAATAAAAAGAACAGGACGGCTACCACGCCGAACATACTGAGCAATGTCCCGCTCAATCGTGAATCATATCCAAGTTCCTGCACATGGAGCGGCAGTAAAAAGGCGAGCGCCCCTTGAGAAAACATGAGGAAAAAAGCGCCCCAATAGGCACGAAGCACTTTCGGATCCGGTTTTTCCCGTGTCCTCTCTTTTTCTATTATTGTCTCGACCGTTTGACTTCCTCGCATTGTCACAATCGTCACGATGAGAATCACCCAACCGAATAAAGAGACGAATAAAAAGACAGTTGGTGGCGATGTGATGCTTGCGACGATACCGCTGAATGCTGGACCGATAATGGCAGCTAACCCGACGAAACTACCGGTAATGGCGACTTTCTTACCTTGACGGTTCATCGCGGTGACGTTCGCCGACAGCGTAAATGCAGCTGGGACGATGAGTCCGGCCATAAAGCCATGAATACACCGTACAAACAGCAACATAAATGCTGAGTCGACGAACTGATAAGCCAATAAACTGAAGCTCGTCAGAAACAAGCCGAGAACCAAAACCGGATATGGACCATTTCTGTCAGTCCATATACCAGATAACATATTTCCAAACGTGTTCGTCAACGAATAGATTGCAATGGAAAAGCCAGCGATAAACGAGGAGGCCCCAACGGATACCGCAAATGTGCTCATGATCGGAAGTTGGGCGAATAAATCAAAAAAGGCAAAGAATACGATTGCATATAATATAAAACGTGATGGAGTTTTCATCGGACAATTCCTCTTTCCCGTGATCTTATTCTTAGTCTAGCTGGAGCTCCAACCGTTTCATAGGGATGAATAGGTTTAGACACAAAAAATCCCTACAGCCAAAGGCTATAGGGAAAATCGCTTAGTTTGTTACTTCGACGGCTGTGTCGAGAGCGACACGAATCATTTCATCAAACGTCGATTGACGCTCTTCTGAAGTCGTCTCTTCACCCGTCAACAAGTGGTCAGAGATCGTGAGGATCGTCAACGCGTTCACTTTATGTTTCGCTGCAAGCGTGTAAAGACCTGCTGCTTCCATCTCGATCGCGAGGCAACCGAAGTCCGCCCATTTCTTGAAGTGATGGAAATCATCTTGATAGAATTGGTCAGCCGTGAAGATTTGTCCGACTTTGACCGGGATACCCGCTTTTTCTGCATTCATATACGCACGATGTAGGAGGTCGAACGTCGCTGTTGGCGCATAGTCCATTCCGTTGAAACGGACACGGTTTTGTCCCATTTCACTTGATGCGCTCATCGCGATAACAACGTCACGTACCTTAACATCTTCTTGAATTCCGCCCGCTGTTCCGACACGGATCAAGTTTTTAGCACCGTACGACATGATGAGTTCATTCACGTAAATCGACATCGATGGGACACCCATCCCTGTACCTTGCACTGAGATGCGTTTTCCTTTGTATGTTCCCGTGAAGCCGTACATGCCACGAACTTCGTTATATAATTCGACGTCTTCTAAAAACGTTTCCGCGATATACTTGGCGCGAAGCGGATCCCCTGGAAGTAATACCGTTTCTGCAATTTGTCCTTCTTGAGCTCCAATGTGTACACTCATGTTTGAATTCCTCCTTTAAGCTTGTCGTTGAACTTGTTCCCGAAATTCGTTCGGAGTAACACCGACTTGTTTTTTAAAGACCTTTCGGAAATATTTGTCGTCCGAAAAGCCGACTGCTTGGGCGACTTCATAGATACGCTGTCTACTCGTTTCTAACAGGCGCTTTGCTTCGTTCATCCGAATTGTCAACACGTACTCAGATAGATTCACGCCATATTGTTGTTTAAATCGTCGTGAGATATACTCCCGACTTAAGTAAAACCGTTCACTCATTCCTTGCAAACTCAGCTCTTCCGCAAAGTGCTGTTCAATGTACTTACCAATTTGGGCAATCGGATCTTCACTCGACTCCGTCATCACGCCCGCTAACGCCCGTGACAACGTATCGTTTAGTACATCCGGGTCGATCGGCTTCAACAGATAATCAAAGCTCCCGTACTGGATGGCCCGGCGCATGTACGAATATTCATCGTAACCTGTCAACACAACGAGCTTAGAGGATGAAGCGTGGTCGTGTACCCACTCCATCAGCTCGATTCCATCACAATGTGGCATTTGAATATCCGATAGAATTAAAGCCGGTCGCTCCTGCTCGATGAGCGCCTTTGCCTCAAGTCCGTTCTTCGCCTCGAGTACGGCCTTCACACCGAACCGCTCCCATTCGCCGAGTAATTTCACCGCTTCCCTTACTGGAGATTCATCATCTACAATCAACACTTTCGTCATGATGCCACCCCTTCATCCGTTGCCGGGAAACGCATCATGATTCGAAAACCGCCTGTTTCAGGTGTAGCCAACATAAATTCTGCCTCCCGATTATAGTTTAACATGAGTCGATCACGAATGTTTCGTAATCCTGTACCCTCTGTGTCATAAAATGTCGAGTCCCCTTGTTCAATACGTGACATGACCCGTTCCCATTCTTCCGTCGTCAAGGAACGTCCGCTGTTCTCACAGCGAATCACGAGTGTCGCCCCTTCCATCCAGACCATCACGTCAAATCGATTCGCTAAAGCCGAGCCGTCTCGCTCGAACCCATGTTTGAAAAAGTTCTCTGCGAGCGGCTGTAAAATCATCTTTGGAACAATCAGTTCATGGAGGTCCTCAGGGACTGAGACGCTCACTTGAAACTGATTTGGAAAACGAACGTCTTGCAGGCGAATGTATGAGTTCAAATGCTCGATTTCTCTCTTTAGCGTGACCATCGACTCTTCTGGATGCATCGTATATCGCATCATCGAAGAGAGTTGTGTGATCAATCGATAGACGGTTTTGCCATCTCCCTTTAAAGCCAGTGTGCCGATCGACTGTAACGCATTGAATAAGAAGTGCGGATTAGTTTGCGCCTGTAAGGCACGTAGTTCATTCGTTCGGTTCTCTAAGGCAAGCTTATACTCCCGTTGAATCAGATCGTCGATTCGCTCAATCATCCGCTTGAACTGTCTCCCGAGTACGCCGAACTCATCATTTCCGAGGGAATCGAACGAGACCGTCATATCGCCTTGCTCAATTCGCCAAATGTTCGAGGTCAACGTCTTAATCGGAGTCGTCAGTTTCATCGAGGCGTACGTGGCGCCAATCAATGCCAGAATGAGTGAGATGATTCCGACTAACAAAATAATGAACGATGTTCGTGAAGCCGGTTCCGTCAAGAGCTGATCTGGAATCGACTTCCCGACATAGAATTGCTGATGGTCGAACTCAAATGTTTTCGTGATTTGATGATGATTTCCATCGGTCGAGAGCGATCTCGGTTGAAACGACGAAGGAATCTCGCCATCTCCAAGATGGGCGAACACACGATTGTCCTCACCAACGAACCATAGACTTTCCTCCGGACTATTTTGAAGAGAAGCCAACTGTCCGATGAACAGATCTTCCGGGATATCGAGCGACAGAATCGCGAGCGGTTCGTCCGTTTCAATTTTATCGAGTCTGAAATGGAGGGTGACGACATCTTCTTGTGTCATGATTGGTCCGAAATCATGATACGGAATGAGCGGATGTGACGCTTCAAGCAAGACACGACTTTTCGGATTATTCAACAACTGTCGTTGGACAGCGCTCGGTTCTTTTTTGGAACGCGGTGATACTTTCATTTTATACGCTGCGAATGAATCCATGTCTTCAAGCATCAACAGCTGAATTTGCGCCACGTCTTCCCGGGACAAATACATTGCGAGGAGCGCTCGTCGCACTTCAATCTCCGTTTCTCTTAACGACAGTCCCGGTCCGTATTCCAGTATGTCCAATACGTCACGATCTGCGTATAGGCTAGTCGGCAAGCGACTCAAGTCAGAGATATAGCGTTCCATCTGACGCGTCCCCCGTTCAAGCGACCATTCCGTCATTTCTAGACCGCGTTCACGTTCTCGATCCTCCACATACCAAAATGAAATGATTGTCGCGATAATGACTGGCACGATGATGGTTAATGCAATCATTCCCGTTAACTTTGTCCGAATGCTATTCACCGCTATCCCCCCTACCTCATGAGTATATCATGCACTATGCAAACGTTTGCAAAAATCCTAAAAAAGAATCCTCGTTTCTTTCGAAACAAGGATTACGTGATGATTAATACGATTCCATTAAATCAATGAGTTGTGGACCGTGTCCCATTTCTCGCGCCACATCAATCGGTGTCATACCTTCTTCGTTCTCAATGGTCACGTCTGCACCGTGATCAAGTAAGAGACGGACCGTCTCAGGATCGACGTCATCATTATAGAACAAGTTATGGAGCGGTGTTTCCCCATATTCGTCTTGGATGTTCACATCCGTCACGTTTGCCAGTTCCGCTTCAATTTCTTCATAACTCGCATTCATGAACGTCAATTCTTGAATCGGTTCTCCTAATTCCATTTCCCAATCCTCTTCGAAATCCTCGCTCATGGCCGATGCGACAAAATCAGATAAATCATCGTTCATGACGAGTAAGGCGATGATGGCTCCGTTTCCGATGACAGTCAATAGAATCATCGAAATGATAGAGGCTTTCACATATCCCGCTGTTTTAAAGACCGGTACGTTTTCTTCGCCCGCATGTGTCGCAATCGCCGCGATGCGTTTCGGTAACGTCGGATGCGTCGACAACAGTTCACTATATTTCGCGATGAATCCGTTCTCTCGGCTCGCTTCATACAGATAGTCAAACTCATTCACTTCTTTCGCGAGCGGTCCCCCGATCGCAAGTACGGTCAACGCTTGTTTCGCCGCTCCAAAATCTTGAAGATAATGCGCTGCCATCCGGTCACACGTATATTCACAAGCACGCGAATAAGCTGATCCTAAAAACGGAATGATGCTACCAAGTAAGACAACCCATTGTTTTTGAACGTGGTTCCGACGAATATGTGCCAATTCATGTGCGATGACAAACTCAACTTCTTTCGTCTGTCCAGTACGTGTCAATTCCACGACATCAGAATATAAGATGACCATATTCTTTTGGAAGAATCGCGTGGCGAAAGCATTTAACACACCACCGGCCTGTAAGATATACACATCTGGCAACAAACGAATCCCCATCTCAGCCCCGACGCGTTGAACCAGCTCATGAAGCTCTGTGAACTGACGAGGCGTCACCTTGACACCGTTCGTCCGAATATACCCGATTTGAATCCAGTGCGTAAACATTGAGAGTGCTACGATCGTCCCGATGATCCACAAGAAAAGACCGAACGATGCAATCGTCAGTACGATTCCTAAAATCAAGACGAGTACGCTTGCTGCGACTAATAATGAGAAGTATAAATTTTCTCGTTTATGTACCAAGTTTGAATGATTCATCTAAATTCCCCTTCTTTTTCCAAAATACATGTTTAATTATACCGTTCCTTCCAGAAGAAACAACGAAAAAAAATAGAAACTGACGGATTCGTCAGTTTCTAGCGGATGGTCACTTGATAGAGTTTGTCGTCTTGCGATTGCGGATTGCCTCGTCCGTCCGTATTGTTCGAAATAAAATACAACGTATCGTCGTTCAACCACACATCCCGAATGCGTCCGACCCCTTCGACAATTGTCGTGACTTGCTTCGTTTCACGATCGATGGCAACGAGCCGCTCGTTCCGTAGTGTCGCCATGTATACGTACCGTTCATCGGTCGCAATACCAGACGGTGCCCAAGACGTCTCACCGACTTCAAACCATGGCGTGACCAGACCCTCTCGTTCCTCATTTGCCTCAATGAGTGGCCATCCATAGTTGTTTCCTTCTTCAATCACGTTGACCTCGTCATGTCCACTCGCCCCATGCTCACTCGCATAAAGCGTATCATCCATCCGACTGAGTCCTTGAGGGTTCCGATGACCTAGCGAGTAAATCCAGTCGGTCGGTCCCCCTTCACCCGATAATGGAATTCGTAAAATCTTCCCTGCCAAAGAGGATTCGTCTTGTGCAAGTTCCGGCACGAGTGCATCGCCCGTTGTCACCCAAAGATACGCTCCATCGACTAATAGACGTCCACCGTTATGGAAACGTGCCCCTGGTATCTCGTCAATCAAGACACCAGTTTCCTCGAAACGTTCTCCATCCCACGTCAACTCTACCACCCGGTTCTTGACGTCTCTTCCCGATGAACCGTACGTATGATATGCGTAAAGGATGCCACTCGATTCAAAATCGTCGCTCAGCGCGATGCCGAGGAATCCTCCTTCACCAATCTCAAATACGTCTTCGTCCAAGTTCACGTCAGATTGCGTCGCGCTACCGGAATCATCGATTACCGTGATGGTCCCACCACGTTCCGATACGAACCATTTATCCGCACTTCGAGCGAGTGACCACGGGATCTCTAGATTCTCAGCGACGGCGGTCACTTCCCCGATGTTCAGTTCCGTCTCTTTAGTGGTATTCGATTCTTCAGATGTTGCCGACTCATCACGAGTCGATTCTTCAGCAGGTGGTGGCTCCGTACCTTCGTTCGTCGGTTCTGGCGTACATCCCATAAGAAACAATAGTGTCACAATCCCAATTTGACGTTTCATGTCGGTTCGCCTCCCTTTCCTTCATCATACCCCTGTTTTACGAACGCTGTGAAGGTTCCGGTGGGCGGGCCGGCAAACGAGTTGCGATGATGAATGCAATCACGGCCGCAATCATCGCCCCGATGAAGATCCCATTCAACCCGGTCGCGATGATTTGTTCACCTTGCAGACGGACAGACGCGCTTAACGTCTCCGTCACACTTTGATTGAAGAAGTCTTCCAAAGACACTTGGGATAAGGAGCTGCTTTCTTTAAAATCATTGAGTACGACAAAGTTAAAGACGGCTCCAAAGACTGCTACACCGAGCGTTTGACCGACCGTACTTAAGAAGGAGTTGGTCGCAGTCGCCGTTCCTCGTTGCTGATAGGAAACGACGGTTTGTAAGACGACGATAAACATCGGCTGTGACAATCCGAATCCTACCCCAATCAAAGCCACCGCACCATATACCCAGAAATCCGAGCTTGATTGAGATAAGAGTGTCAACGTGAGGGTTCCGATGACGAGTAACCCCATACCAACCAACGCGCGACGTCTCGGGGATGCCACACCGAGCGTCCGTCCTCCGATAATCGATGTGAATGTCCATGCAACAGACAACGGCATCAACATGAATCCAGCCTCGGTTGCTGTTTTTCCTAATACTGCTTGCGCCCAAATTGGGATGTAAGCTGACATTGAAACGAGCACCCAAGCTGCAAAAAAGACAGAGCCGTTGATGGCCGCAATCGTTGGTTGCTTGAGCAAATCAAACGGCAATAAAGGAGAGGTTGCTCTTCTTTCCGATAGGAAGAATCCCCCTAACAAAACAAGACTAATTACGCCACTCCCGACGATGGTCGTCGTCCATTCATTCGTTTCACTGAACGTGATCAAGGCGTATAAAAACGCGGTCGTTCCTCCAGCGAACAAGAGAGCACCTTTCAAATCAATCCGCTCGCTCGTTTCAGCGACGGTTTCTTTATAAAAGACGATAATCATGATGAACGAGAGTAACGCAAATGGCACGTTTAATAAGAATACGTAACGCCAAGACAACGTTTCGACCAAAAATCCACCGATGACGGGCCAAGCACACCCGATACACCCCAGACCGCACTTAGAATTCCTTGAATTTTCCCACGCTCTTCGTATTTATATAAATCTCCAATAATCGTCATCGAAATCGGAAGCACGGCTCCGGCCCCGAGACCTTGCAGCGCCCGAAAGACAATGAGTTGTTCCATCGATGTCGCTAACCCACATAACAATGAAGACACGGTGAACAACCCGATTCCAAACAACAGGACGCGCTTTCGCCCGAATAAGTCTGCCACTTTTCCATAAATCGGTGTCGAAACCGCTGTAAAAAGTAAGAAAGCGGCAAATACCCAGCTGACGAGCGTCGCTCCGTTCAACTCACTGGCAATGACCGGTGTCGCAACCGATACGACCGTCCCTTCAATCGCTGCTAAAAAGGTTGCCAGTAATAGGGCAACCGTCACATTTTTTCTCATTCATTCCATCTCCCCAAAAAAATAGTGGCGTCGGAAGGTTCCGAGCACCACTTCAACTGTCTATTATTTTGTGCGAGCCGCGTCCATTTGACAAGTGTCATCTTTCGATTCGAAAAAGAATTCTCTTAGTCGTTCATATGCGGCTTGTTCTTCTTGGACATATACCTTCCCACAAACAGCACCCGCTCGCATCATCCAGACCTCATCTGCCAACATGGCGGCGACGTCAAGTTGATGCGTTGAAAACACGATGGTCGCCCCCCGTTTGGCCTCTTGTCGCAATAGTTCGCTGAGCATTTGCATCCATAGCGGATCGAGTCCGTTCGTCGGTTCATCCAACAACAAGATGGCCGGTTCGCTTACAAGAGCTTGAGACAACAAAAGACGTTGCCGCATCCCTTTTGAGAGTTCGGAGACGCGCTTTCGTTTATGCTCGTACAGACCGACTCGTTTTAAAACCTCCAGAGTCGGATGTGCCCCTTGCAAGGTAGCGTAGTAGATAAATGTCTCCTCAACTGTCCATGCCTCATCAAAATAGAAATCATCCGGCATATAGCCAAAACTCTCATTATATTTCACGCGTTGTTTGATCGTATAACCATTCAATTGAATGTTGCCGGTACTCGGTTTGATGGTACCATTCATCAGATTCAACAGCGTCGATTTTCCGGCACCATTGCTTCCACACAACGCCACGATTTTCCCCGAGACGATGTCTTCACGAATGGGAAGGAGTGACCACGAATCACCATATTTTTTCCCTACATCTAAACAGTTAATCATGACGATTCCCTCCGTACATCACCGTCGAGGCAAGCGATAACAAGAAACCACTTGCCGTAAGCAAGCTCAACCAGACTCCAGCGTATCCAATCGGTCGATGCATCCAATTCAACAGGTGGAGATAGACATCCCCAAACACATCTGAAGAGGATACAATCGTACTGGCCCATACACGCATCAAGTCAAATCCATTCAGAAACAGCGCCACAATCATGCCGTTCACTTGCATACCGTAAGGAAGCCAGGAAACGATGGTCACGAGAAGCGTTGGCCAAAGCAACACGAGGATCGTCCATGTGAGGAAGGCCAATAGCATCGCTCGAATCCGCTTGCGCGCGATTAGTCCAAGCAAGGTTCCGAGCGCTGTCGCGTAGATTGTTAATCCAATCGCGTAGGAAAACAAAATCATCCAAGCCTTACCTGATTGTCCGACAACGAGCGAAGCAACGAGGAAAGCCAACAGCAGAATAAGTCCTTGTGTCACGAGAAATGAACTGAATCGGACTAAAATCATCTTCCATTTAGGATAGGTAAATGTTGAGAGGAGATTCAATCGCTTCGATTCCTGTTCCTGTCCCCAATGAAGCGCTGTCGTCAATAAGATAAAAAGAGGAAGTAACAGACCGAGCACCGTGATGAGCGTTGCACTTACATTTGTATAGTCCGCAGCAACAGGTAGTGCTTGTCCGAGTCCTCCGAGTAGAACGAGCGTGAGAATCCATATAACTAAGAATATATAGTTCTCACGCTGTCTCAGACTTCGCGCCCATTCCATACGCCACAGTGACATCGATTATTGCCCTTCTTCTTCTGTATCCATGTCCATTTCGCTATCTTGATCCATTTGATCCATTGAGCCCTCGCCATCCATCTTCATGTGCATCTCGCCGCGCTCCCACGAATGGTCTTTCAATTGTTCGAAGTCCATCATTTCTCCACCATTCTCTTCGATATAGGCTTCAGCATCAGCCTCTTTTGCGAACGAGAGAATATTGTACGCCATTGGTGTTTTCGACTCTTTGTCGTACACGAACATCGCTTCGTCTAATTCGACCCAATCTTTCGTATTGAAATCTTTCACGTACATCGCAGCAATATCTTCTTCTTTTTGTTCAGGATACCAATCACGCATGAGACAACCGATGTCATCAAACGCATATCCTTTTTCATTTTCCATGATGGCTTCCGCTGCGAACTGCTTATCCATGACTTTCATTTTACACACTTCACACTCTGTTTCGCCCCATTTGATTTCAAACGGTTCTGCCGATGCACTCGAACATGCTCCGAGTGCCAATGATAATCCTGCGATGGATAATAATCCTGCTACTTGTTTATACGATTTCATGTCGTTTCCTCCCAAATATCCAAATGATAATAAGTAAAATGATACTCCCTAAATTCCAAATCGAACCGTTCCACTCCCACCTTGCTGTATAGGTTTGCGGTGAAAGGTCCGTCAACGATACATCATTCGGACTTCTCAGAATGTTTTCTAATAGGAGAAGTCCCGGGGACCCGTATAATAATTCTAGCGCTTCATATGAATCAGTTAATAAGAACAAGTACGGTTCGGTTTGAAATGGGACTTCGCTATACCCGTCACGATCTAGGTCCAACGTCGTCCCACCCCAGACATTTCCTTGTACAACGTTGTCATGCGACTCGACCATCGTCACCGGTTCACGATTTCCTAACAGATTATTTTGAAGAATCATCATCCCCGTTGCTTGCTTGAATTGAAAGCCGATATCGTTGCCGTTAATCGTATTCCGTTCAAGAATCGTTCCTACTGACTGCTCCGCGAACAAGCCGATATGATTTCCAGATACGTTCGTCATCTCGATGGTCGTATCGATTGCCTCATAGAGCATCAGCCCCGTCGCCGTTCCACCGAACTGGTCGTGTACATTCCCATTTTTTAAGACGACTCGATTCGTTCCCATAATCATCGCACCGGTCAAATTATGATGGAGTTCGGGCACCGAAATCACCACGTCAGTCGGAAACATCAAGTGAATGCCGTAGCGCGAATGCGAAACGACCGGTCGAACGATTGTGTGCCGAGATCCATTCTCTATGTATATCCCGTCTCTCACTCTCTTCACTACAACTCCACGCAGTTCGGTCGCCTCACTATCAAGGAGCACCATCCCATCCGCCTGTCCATTCCCATCAATGGACATTCGTGTGACTCGAACTCCATAACTATCCTCAATCAATAGTCCAGTACCAGCGGACTCAATCGACACATCAAGCAGTTGATGTCCGAGACCAGATACTTGGATGGCTGGTACATCGTCGTTCTCACATTGTTGTACTGATACACGTTCGAGAACAGCACCGGTTCCACGCATGATAAATGCGGGATGGCCACAATTCGTATATGTTTTTCCGTCTCCATCCACATGCTCATTCGACTCAATGACGATGGGTTCAGTCAACGGAATCGAGTGTTCTTCCGCCTCTACCTGTGTTGCCCAACACAAAAATAGGATACAACTCAATATTCGTTTCATGCCCCCTCCTTCTCATAAGCGCTTACAACATCCATTCTACTGAAACCCCCACCGGTATGTGTGTGGTTTATATGGGATTCCTGTGACAATTTCTTCATAAAAAAAACACAGACGGTGAAGGGGTCGTTTCACCGTCTGTGCCATGCTTATTTCACTTTGTCTTGCCATACTTTCGTGAAGTCCTGAAGCATCTCTTCACCTGTTTTTTGTCCACCGACATATGCCTGCATAAGGGCACCATATTCATTCACTGCTCCATCCGGATACTTAAACCAGTTCCAAGAGATGGTCTTCCCTTCATTCGAATACGCCAAGATATCGTCTGCGAGTGGTCCAAGGTCGTTGGCTTCAATCGACTTGAAGGCAGGGATGAACTTGAACTTGTTGACCATGTAGTCTTTCCCAGTATCCGACGTCGCCATCCACTCTAAGAAGTCTTTCGCTTCTTCTTTATACTTCGAATTTTTGTTGACGACCCAGTTGTTCGGGACACCGACCGGAAGTCGGTCCATCTTCTCCGCATCGTCATTGATTGGGATTGGGACGAAGCCCATCTCCATATCTGGATTTACGTCGAGGATCATTTGTTGTGCCCAGTTCCCTTGTTGGAGCATTGCTGTCTCTCCTTGGGCGAACTGTGTGACTTGTGTATTGTAGTCCGTCGTCAACGGGTTTTTGTTTCCGTATTTAATCGTCAAATCAAACAATTTCAAAAACTCTTGGAACTGTTCATTGTCTTCAAACTTCGCTTTATTCTCATTGAGCGCTTGAATAAATGCATCCGGGTCGTCTTGTTGCGCCATCGGAATGTTCAACAAGTGGATTCCTAAAATCCAGAACTCTGCATAACCGACAGAGAACGGTGTGATTCCCGCTTGCTCAAGTTTTTCAGCAGCATCTGTCAGTTCAGAGAGTGTTTTCGGTAACTCTTTGATCCCTGCTTTTTCAAATAGTTCTTTATTATAGATAAATCCGTAACCTTCGAGGTTCATTGGCATTCCGTACAGTTTACCGTCCATCGTCATCGGCTCTTTGGCGACTTCTGTCAAATCTCCGACCCACTTCTCGCTTGAGAGGTCCTCGAGTTTATCTTTCCATGTTTGTGCTTCCGTGAATCCACCGTTGTTGAAGATATCCGGTTCATTTCCTGAGGCGAATTGTGATTTGAGGGCCGCACCGTAGTCTGCTCCACCACCGACGGTTTGAACCGTGACTTTCACACCCGTTTCCTCTTCATACTCTTTTGCCATCGCTTCAAGGTCTTTCGCAATCTCTGCTTTGAATTGGAAGACGTTTAACGTGACGTCTTTTTTGTCGCCACTATCTGCATTCCCTTCAGAAGAACCTTCGTCCGTGAGTGATCCGCCGCCGCAAGCCGCGAGTGATAAGACCATTCCAGCCGTCATGACCGCTGTAGACAATTTCCACTTCCGTTTCATCTCATTTCCTCCCTTAACCTTATCCATCTTTACAAACTCAACTTTAAATGAAAACGCTTCCACAATGTAGGTGTCAAAATTGACGGATAGGGTGGAAAATGTTGCACAGAAAAACAGGACTCTTTTTTCGAGTCCTGTTCCGTGTTTCTTCTTATTAAATTACAACAAGCTGATGCCAGCTTCTTTACACGATTGAATGACTTCTTGCGGCCAAACCGATGTTTGCACTTCTCCGATATGACGCGCGCGCAAGAGATACATTGCGACACGCGATTGTCCGATTCCGCCCCCGATTGTAAGCGGAAGCGTTCCTTCGAGCACTCCTTGATGGAATGGGTACGCGCGCTTCTCTTCCGCGTCTGCTTTCTTCAGTTGCGCATCAAGTGCCACTTCGTCGACACGAATGCCCATCGATGACAGTTCAAATGCTGACTCGAGCTCAGGGTGCCACACGAGAATGTCTCCGTTAAGCGACCAATCATCATAGTCTGCCGCTCGTCCATCGTGTTTCATACCTGAAGCGAGAAGATCTCCGATTTGTGAGATGAAGACCGCACCGTACTCTTTACAGATAGCCGTTTCACGTTCTTTCGGCGTCATCGTCGGATACGTATCCTCCAACTCCTGACTCGTGATGAAATGAATCATTTCCGGAAGAATCGCTTCAACACCGTACGCTTTCTCTACTTCCGCTTCTGTTTCACGGAGCGCAGCGTAAATCGACTCCACCGTTGCTTTCAAATATTCCATCGTCCGTTCTTCTCGAGCAATCACTCGTTCCCAGTCCCACTGATCGACGAATAAAGAATGTGTCGCGTCGAGTTCTTCGTCGCGTCGAATGGCACGCATCTGAGTGTACAATCCTTCACCGACACCGAATCCGTAACGACCGAGCGCTTCACGTTTCCATTTCGCGAGTGACTGAACGATTTCAAGTTCATGTCCCGGATACATCGTATCAAACTGAATGATACGCTCCACACCGTTCAAGTGATCGTTGACCCCACTCGCCGATTCGACGAATAGCGGTGCTTGTACTTGAATCAGTCCGAGTTCACGTGAGACTTTCTCCTCAAAGAGTGCCTTTACTGCTGCAATCGTCTGCTGTCTTTCTTTCATCGTGCTTGTTGCTGTTGTCATTTTCCGTTTCCTCCAATTGTGGAATATTTGAAAATGAAGCCATGAAAAAAAGCCCTCCATTCCCATCGAACATGGGACGGAAGACTTCGGTTCCGCGGTGCCACCCAAATTAGTAGACGAATCTACTCACTTTTTCGAGACAATCATCTCGTAACTCCGATAACGGGGAGCGGTCCGGCTACGTCTACTGGCAAAGCGTTCGGGTAGCGACTCCAGGAAGTTTTTCGACGAAGGGTTAAGACCGGGCTCACACCACCCCCGGATCGCTTGGCTCACTACCTTCGTGTACTCGTCCTTTCGACGTCGTTCACAATTGAATTGAGTTCATTATTATAAATATTCAGATTAATGTCAACGATTTTTTTCAAAAAAATAATCCTCCGTGTAGCGAACGGAGGATTCCCTTGGGAGGGTTATTTAATCGAACCGCTTGTGATCCCTTTGATGATATGCTTTTGCATGCCGAAGAAAAAGACCAGAAGGGGAACGATTCCTAACACTAAACCTGCTAATGCCAAATCCCATTGTTTCGTGTACTGTCCAAAGAAATAGAATGTCGCGAGCGGGATGGTCCGTAACTCGACATCACGAAGAACAAGCGATGGTAATAAGAAGTCATTCCAAATCCATAGACTGTTCAAGATGACGATTGTCACCGTGATCGGCTTGAGAAGTGGAAAGACGATGCGCCAGAAGACACCCCATGTCGAGCAACCGTCGATGATGGCGGCTTCTTCAATCTCCTCAGGAATCGACTTCATGAATCCGTGATAGAGGAACACTGAGATACCAGACCCAAACCCTAGATACATGACGATCAGGCCCCAATGACTATTCAACAGACCGAGGATACTCGAAACTTTCACGAGCGGAATCATGATGGACTGGAACGGAATGACCATCGCTGCCACGAACAAGAAAAAGATCATTGTGGAAACCCAATGTTTCGTCCGAACGAGTTTCCATGCCGCCATCGAGGTGAAGATGACAATGACCGCATTCGCTCCGACCGTGATGAGAAGGGAGTTCAAAAAGACACGTCCATAATTCATCGCTTCCCATGCTTCTGTATAGTTTGAGGTCAACCACTCGTTCGGTAAGGCGGACGTATTCGTAAAGATTTCAGCCATCGATTTGAACGAGTTGGCGACAACGTAATAGAACGGGACCAAATAGAGTAGTCCGAGCAAGATGGCAACGAGCTCAATGATTCCAAGATTCCAAGAATACGTTCCTGGACGCAGCGGACGTTGCGGAATGCGCTTCGGTGTCTTCTCTACGTTCGTCTCGACATGTTCTAGTTTTTCCGTCGTCATGCTTCCACCTCCCGTTTTTTCGTCACGTACACTTGCGTCACCGTAATCGCAGCCACAACTAAGAAGAAGATGACCGCTTTCGCTGACCCGAGACCATAATTGTTATTCACAAAAGACTCCGTATAGATATTTAAGGCCAACATCTCGGTCGATTTGAACGGTCCACCATTCGTGAGCGACAAGTTCGTATCAAACACTTTGAACGACCAAGAGATGGTTAGGAACAAACAGATGGTGATCGATGGCATAATCATCGGTAGCGTGATATGGCGGAGCATCTTAAGACGGTTTGCCCCATCAATTCGTGCCGCCTCCATCAAATCAGTCGGCACGTTTTGTAGCGCCGCGATGTAGATGACCATGACATACCCGCCGCCTTGCCAGATGGCGACAATCACGATTCCCCAAAATGCCGTTTGCGCATCACCGAGCCATGGTAATTCGAACAGGCTCCACCCCGTCAGCGCACCAATCGAGGCAAATCCTTTCACATAAATGAACTGCCAGATGAACCCGAGAATTAAACCACCGATCAAGTTCGGCATGAAGAAAATCGTGCGTAGAAAGTTTCGCGTCTTAATGTTCATCGTCAATAATAGCGCCAATGAGAAACCGACGATATTCGTCAATAGGACAGACACGAGCGTATATTTCGTCGTAATCCAAAAAGAAGCGCGGAACTGTTCATCTTCAAAAAACAAGCGGTGATAGTTGTCCAATCCGACAAAGTTCAGTTCTCCGGTGACACCGTTCCAGTCAGTGAAACTATAGTAAATACCATTAAAAAATGGGATGAGTACGATTGCGACAAATGCCAGAAAAGCAGGTCCGACAAATGCTATAAAGCTCGCAGGTTTCTTCCAATTCCCTCTGCGTTTCGTCCGTTTAGTAGTCTCAGTCATGTGTATCGCCTCCACTATCACTGTATCGTGTCAAACCCTTAATGAAAACGGATACATTTGACGGAAAGGGTGGAAAATATTGAACGGAATGAATGAATTTGAAGGCGTGATGAGTTATGGTAAAATCAATGATAATACGAACGGATTAAATATGATTTGCCTTGATTCATATTTTAATCCGAAATTTCCGAATGATTTTAAGAGAATAAAAAGATATCGTTCGATAAACGGAGGGACTTTTTGAATGACAACAACGAAACCATTATCTGACCTTACGATTGCCCAACAAGCCAAAACCTTGCCGATTAAAGACATCGCAGCAAAAATCGGATTAGATGAAGATGATCTAGATCTTTACGGGAAATATAAAGCTAAACTTTCTTACGATGTCCTCGAACGTGTGAAAACGCAGAAAGACGGAAAACTCGTTCTCGTCACAGCGATCAATCCGACACCAGCTGGTGAAGGAAAATCGACGGTGACAGTTGGTCTCGGACAAGCGTTGAACCAGTTGGATAAACAAGCAATCGTCTGTCTGCGCGAACCTTCACTCGGTCCGACGATGGGTCTAAAAGGTGGCGCTGCTGGTGGTGGCTTCAGTCAAGTTCTCCCGATGGAAGACATCAACCTCCACTTCACAGGTGATATGCATGCGATCACATCGGCCCATAATACGATCAGTGCCATGATTGACAATCACTTGCATCAAGGAAACGACCTTGGGATCGATGTCCGACATATCGTCTGGAAGCGTGTCCTTGACTTAAACGACCGCGCACTTCGTCATGTCACGGTCGGTCTCGGTGGTCCTGCTCACGGAGTCCCTCGTGAGGACGGATTTGATATTACCGTCGCTTCGGAAATCATGGCGATTCTCTGTCTGGCCGATTCATTGGACGACCTCGAAGAACGCATCAAGCGAATCGTAGTCGCCTATGACCATCAAAAAGAACCAATCACGGCAGAACAAATCGGGGCGGCCGGGGCGGCGACGTTACTGTTGAAGGAAGCCTTTAAACCGAACCTCGTCCAAACGCTCGAACAAACGCCTGCACTCGTTCACGGCGGACCGTTCGCAAACATCGCGCACGGATGCAATTCATTGATTGCAACGAAGACTGCATTAAAGCTTGGGGAGTATGTGGTGACGGAAGCTGGGTTCGGTGCCGATCTCGGGGCAGAAAAGTTCTGTCATATCAAATCTCGAGTCGGTGATTTGAATCCGGATGCGGTCGTACTCGTCGCAACCGTTCGCGCTTTAAAAATGCACGGTGGCGTTTCAAAAGATCAGCTTCACATCGAGAATGTCGGTGCAGTCGGAGAAGGATTGAAATTACTCGCCAAACATATCGATACGATGAAAAAACTCGGACTACCTACGGTCGTCGCATTGAACCGTTTCAATTCAGATACAGAAGAGGAACTTGCAACCGTTCTTGATTGGTGTGCGGCACACGGTATTCGTGCTTCGCTCAGCGAAGTATGGGCAAACGGCGGACTTGGTGGTCGACAGTTAGCCGAAGCGGTCATTGACGCCGTCGAGTCGAACGAAAGCAAACTTACGCCTCTGTATGAGTTGAACGATTCAATTGAACAAAAGATTAAAACCATTGCGAGAGAAGTATACGGTGCTGCAGACGTCGTGTTCACCACCAAAGCACAAAAGCAAATGAAAGATGTGCAGGCGAACGGCTGGTCGGACCTTCCCATTTGTATGGCGAAGACACCGTTCTCCCTCTCAGACGACCCTTCAAAATTCGGTTATCAACAAGGATTCACCATCACCGTTCGCGAATTAAAACCTTCAGTGGGAGCAGGATTCCTTGTCGCCTTAACTGGCAACATGTTAACGATGCCAGGGTTACCGAAACATCCAGCGGCTCTCAATATGGGAATTGACGAATCTGGAAAAGCAATCGGCCTTTTCTAATAGGGGGATGACACATGATCGTATCACAGTTGACGTATCCTGACGGGTATCAAACAGAAGTGATGCACGTTCAGGCAGAGCAATCGATTGGAAAAATATTCATGTTTCACGGGATGCTCGAACATCACAAAAGATATATTGAGTTTGCACAGTTTATGGCAGATAATGGCTATGATGTGTTTGTGTGTGACTTGCGAGGTGCGGGTACAAGCGCTCATGACCAACGCACATATGGGCATCTTACGCCAGGAACGGGATTCCAACAACTTGTTGAGGATGCACAGTTCCTCATCCGTCAATATGAGGATGATCGTCCGACATATCTAATAGGTCATAGTTTCGGTTCTCTTCTCGTTCGAAAGCTCGGGCAAGTCATGGGGCACGCCTTATCCGGAATCGTCGTCGTCGCCCCGCCTCCTCATCCAGGAGTTGCAGGCGAACTCGGGCATCGCTTAATTGCTACCGCGATGAAACGAACACACGAAACACACCAATCTCGTTTTTTTGAACGACTGTTATTCGGACGTTATAATCTTAAGTTTTTACCTGCTCGAACGGATAGCGACTGGCTTTCAAGTGTTCCAGACGAAGTCGACTCCTATCTCGCCGACCCAAATTGTGGCGGTTTGCCTTCCCTCGGTTTTTTACATGAAGTGACACGCGCTTCATTAGATGTCACCACGTCTGCACGGATTCATGAACATCCGAAGTCTCTTCCAGTTCTGTTCGTTGCCGGAATGGACGATCCTGTCACGCATGACGGAGAAGGGTTGAACGGAATCATTAAGAAATATCGTAATGCAGATGTCGAGCTCGCAGTCGTCACTTACGACAATGCTCGACATGAAATCCTTCGTGAAGCACACCGCGAACAAGTATGGTCAGATATTCTTGCTTGGATGAAGCAAAACAGAATCCATTAATTTACTTATTACCCTTTTATAAGGGGATTTTTTATTTACCTGATTTTAGAAAAGATATTTTAAGCATTTACCTTTTTTGTAATTCTACTTCTTCTTTCCATTTTTTAAGTACGTTATACTTAGACCGCAATCACTTTTAATCACGTTTTTTCATCCGAAAGGGGTAACATATTGAAATCGACACTCTCACGATTGGGGGTTGCCGCCATCGTCTCAGGTACGATTCTGAGCACCCTTGCGCCTCTCCAATCATACGCAGCAACATCCGAAGGAACAGTCAACACACCCATTTTAAATGTACGGTCTGATTCATCGACATCGTCTTCAATCGTTGGCAAGTTAACAGAAGGAACGACGGTAGACGTATACGCCGTCAACGATGAATGGGCACAAATAGAGTTTAAAGGACAGAAACGATATGTTTCTTCTGACTATTTGACCCTCCTTCCTACATCCATAAAAAATACGAATTCACTCTATATAGCTAAAGAAAATGCTCAAATGTACACTTCTATGACAAGTTCTTCATCTATTAAAGCATCGATTAAGCAAGGAGATACAGTGACCTACTTGTCTACACACGGTGCGAGTGGTTCTTGGTATAAGGTGTCCTATAAAGGAAATACTGGCTATGTAGCTAAACGCTATTTCTCTCTTCCTAAGAGCGGATCAGTGACTTCTCAAGTCAACAAATCCTACATGACAATAGCCACTACAAAAGTACATGTATCTACTTCTTCATCTTCTCGAGTCGTTGTCACTTTATCCAAAGGAAAGAAAGTAATTCTTCAATCACTTCATGGAGCAACTAACTCATGGGCAAAAATTTCTTATAACGGTGTCACTGGATATGTTGCGATGAAAAACCTTCAATCGACCACTACTACACTAACAAAGTCACTGTTTGTTCATAATCCGACAAATCTTTATAATTCAATGTCTTCTTCTAAAACAGCTATTCGTGCGTTGAAACCTGGAACAATCGTTTCGCGAATTTCGACTCACGGCGCAACTGGTTCATGGTCCAAAGTAACATATCAATCAAATACTGGTTACGTACCGACTCGTGATCTTTCTGAAACTTTTACACCTATAGCGACACCTTATTACGCCCAGCAAGATACAAAATTGTATTCTTCAATGTCTAGCTCCAAGAAAACTTTACTTCAAATACCAAAAGGTACTAAAGTAGAACAATTCGCTAAGTTTGGAGCCAGTGGATCTTGGTATCAAGTTCGTTATAATAATACGACCGGCTATGTGGTAGCACGTGACTTTGCGCTAACACCACCAATCGGTATCAAAAAAAATGTGTCGTACACAAACTATCCAATGACAACCCAAACGATGGCGGAACGTCAAATGGCACAATTTGCTCAAACAGATGCGCACCGTTTCGAAAACGCCTATTTACCTCGTGCCTGGGTCAGTGTAAACGGTGTGACAGGAACGATAACTAAACCTGAAATGATTGTTGTCTCTAGAGTAGGTACTGCCCTAAAAGCGGCGGCTTCATCTAATTCATCTACACTTATTAAAATCCCTTATGGTGCAGAGATTGAATATATCAATCGATACACCTCGGGTTCAACCACTTGGTACAAAGTAAAGTATGGTTCCATTACTGGATACGTAACACCAAGTTCAGTTGTAGGAACTGCCAACATACTAAGCCAACCTTCACTAGGTTCACATGCATATGGTCAAATCAACACAGGTGAAAAAGTATCCATTACAGGACAGCAAGGGAACTATTACACGATTTCGTATAAACGACCGGCCGGACACAATATCCGAGTCTTTGATAACACTTGGCGTCGTGCATCAGTTGATGATCTTCTTCCATACGTCGATCCTAGCCAGATTGATGCAAACTCTCGATCATTCTATCAATTCTTAGATTTATCGAAGAGCGCTGGGACAACTGCGACAACATTGAACAAGGTCCTCACATCAAAAGGAACGCTCAGCGGACAAGGTCAGGCATTCGTTGATGCGGCTAGTATGTATGGCGTGAACGAAGTGTATCTTCTCTCGCATGCCATCCTTGAAACTGGACATGGTACATCCCTTCTCGCAAAAGGAGTTCCTGTCGATAAAGATGGGAATGCATTAATTAACTCGAGTGGGAATCGGATTTATCCGGAACGTCCTGTTGCCGCAACCGTCTATAATATGTACGGTATTCAAGCAACAGATAGCAACCCTCTTGGAAACGGCGCCAAATACGCCTTCCAACAAAAGTGGTTCTCTCCTAAAGAAGCGATTATCGGAGGAGCTTACTGGATTGGGGCTAGCTATATCAATCACCCGACATATAAACAAAATACGCTGTATAAGATGCGCTTCAATCCTTCTTCACCAGGAACGCACCAATATGCAACGGATATCGGATGGGCCGCAAAACAAACGACAAGCATCTATAATATCTATCAATCACTTGATGCTTACACACTCAACTTCGATGTACCAAAATATCAGTAAAAAAGGAGACACGCGCCTCGTTGGCGTCGTGTCTCCTTTTATGTCCACTCAATCGAATCGATAATGGACTCGATTTCCATCTTTTCATCGGTCACCTGATCGGCTACGTAAGTTAAGAATAAGAGCCGTTTCCCATCGGTCAAGGACCATACATCTAAATGCATCCCATCTTCAATCCCACTTGCGTAGGCCGTTGTCATATCACTCGTTTCAGTCGTGACACTTGGAGCAATCTTTACATCAATCGGAAATTCGCCTAAGAACGTATTCAATTCGCTCATAGCGGATTGTTTTGGTTCTTGCGAATCTTCTGATTCATAGATTGAGATTTGAAGCGTCCCTTGCGCATCCGCTTCCGTCGAGTAAAAACTCACATAGTCTTCCTCTTCGCTGTATTCATAATGTTCCGGATACGTCAGGCGGAACCACCCATCAATTTCGTACTCTTTCATGCTGTTTTCTCCTTTACTTGCTTGAATGCCAGCCCTGTGACCATTTTAGCTTGAAGCGCGTACTTCAAGCGTTCGGTCACGTAAAGACGTTGGCTATTTACGTCTTGGGCGATCATATGTCCAAATAAGTTCATGCGGACAGTTTGATTGGATAGGAAATAGAGTCGATCCGCACTCAGCGGACGATATTCGTTTGAATGTTCAAGGTATTCGATTTCAAAGCGGCGGAGGACGTTCAGCGCACAGTAACGATCGGTTTTCCCGGTACTCGTATGAAGCTCGACACGAACGAGCTGAACGTCATACGGACAGACATTCATAAAGATAGGTCCCACCCGCTCATGGATCAAGAGGATACCCATATCGGTCTCAATTAAATCTGGCAGGGCTCCTTCATCTTGCGAGATGCTTAACACGACATACGGTCGGTTTGTCGGTGCAAGCAATTCCCCTTTATAAAATCGAAATCGTTGAATTCCTGTTAGAACCCGGGCACGCCAAGCACTCCCTCGAGCCTCGGCTTCCATCCGATACAACCTCTCTCCACTCACGCTTACTCCCCCTTCACTTGTTTGAGCGCATCGACGAACGTTTCCCATTCTAGGTTGTCACAAACAACCTTATTTTCCAATCCCCATTCTTCATCGATTGTCAAACGTACTTCGTTCGATTGTGCGTGACGGGTGACTCGAAGATCTCCTATTTGAATCATATCCGGATGAATCTCAAACGTCATACTTGGTAATCCGACCCACTTGATTCGATTCGTTCGTAACACAACCTGCCATTCTTGTTCATGATGGATCGAAAACGTCCAACTTCGGAGAGACACCGTCGTGTTCGTTTGTTTCGATTGTTTCAACATTCGAAACCCTTCACCCATCAGTCGTAAATATGATTTTCGCTCACTCATATTTCATTTCTCCCCTTTTTTCTATTATCTGCGTTGTGAATAGGATTCTGCAACCTAAAAAGTTTTTTTAAAAAAGGGTTTGCAAATTCCATCGTATATGCTATTATATCAAAGTAACGTTAAGAGTTAATACGTTTCGCGGGTGTAGTTTAATGGTAAAACCTCAGCCTTCCAAGCTGATGACGAGGGTTCGATTCCCTTCACCCGCTCCATATTTTTTCTTTGATGCGGGTGTAGTTTAATGGTAAAACCTCAGCCTTCCAAGCTGATGACGAGAGTTCGATTCTCTTCACCCGCTCCAATATCGACATATACGCGAGAGTATCTCGCACACATACACTGCACGGTTGAGACCTTGCAAAAAGCAGAAAGTCACACGACTTTCTGCTTTTTTGTTGTTCCGTCTATTGTTTTGGGGAAAAGAGTGATTGAATCCATACAGACAAGGAGGAACTCCATTGATTCAAGCGAAGCTGCAATCCTTTACCGTATACGAAAGCGCGTTGATGCGAACGACATCGACCCTCATCGATACACCAGATGCCCTTTTGTTGATTGACCCGACCTGGCTCCCCGAAGAAATTGCGACAATCCGTCGTGACATCGAATTACACCGTCGGAATCGGCCGCTTTATGTCATCTTCACACATCATCATTTTGACCACATCATCGGAGCTTACGGCTTTGCAGATGCCACAACGATTGCCTCACAGGCTTTCGTCGATGCAGACTCATCTGACCAATTAAATGAGATTCGCGAGTTTTATGAACAATATTATATTGATCACCCGATTCAAAAACCGGACATCGACCTGGTCATCCAACCCGATCAAACGCTTTTAATCGGTTCAGTGCCCGTGACCTTCCTCTCTACACCGGGCCATGACGCGACACATATGTCGGTTCTCATCGAATCCATGAATCTTCTCGTTTGTGGAGATTATGGGTCTAATGTCGAGCCACCTTTTATCGAACACGACCCAACCGCCTATCTCGACACGTTACAAACCTTGCAATCACTCATCTACGAACATGAGATTCGCTGGTTCGTACCAGGGCACGGCGATTTGTGCGACAGCCGGAGTCACATGATTGAGAGATTGAGTGCGGCGGAAGAATATATCTTGGCACTCCCCGAAGAACGTCATTGGTCCTCCGCATGGCCAGAGCACGCTTTTTTTGACCGTGTTCATGAGCGGAATCGAAAGATGGTGGAACAAAAAGAGACCGAGCGTCGATCTCGTCAACAAGACGTATAAAAAAATCGCAACGTCTCCCCAAAACGTTGCGATTTCCCCCTATGTAGACCTATTTCTTTGTGACGCGTTCTGAGCGGACCGTGAACATACGGTCAACCCCATAGATCGTTACTCCCGTCAGAGCGAGTAACCCAATCATTGCAGAAGAAAACATGACCATCCCCCCATTGTTCACAGTTTCGTCATAATCACCCCGTGGTTTCATTATAAAAGACCATTTCAAAAAAAGAAAGCGTTTTCTTCAAACTTTCTTCACATTTCCCGCATTTAACCTCTATCGTTTTTTGATACAACGTCCCTATAGTGATTAGACAGACACGTGTAAAGATGTGTAGCTTTTGTGGAATTTGGGAATACATGATGTAAGGATAAAAAGAGACAGAAGCTGCTCGTCGAGGAGGAAGAGGTATGATTAAGTACGGTACATTGGTACGAATCGAGGGAAAATATGCCGTGTTGAGATGGAACAACGGCTCAAGTTTCATCCCTAGACGATTCCTACCATCCGAAGCACGTGTTGGTGATACAATCATTCGAGACAACCATCATTACTATCTTGAAGAAGATATGACCCCTAACTTTGACGCATTGATCAAGCAACACTATAAAAGCTGAACGGTCTGCCCTCTCTAACCGGGCAGTTCGTTCAGCTTTTTTTCGATTGACTCATTCTGAGATGTCGTCGATTTGTTGCTGAAGCCACGCCTCGTCTACCGGACCCGTTTTTTTCGCCATGATGATCCCTTTTGCATCTAGAACGTACGTCGTCGGTAATGCGACAACACGATATTGTTGCTCGACAGCGGCCTCTTCATCTAGCAAAATCGGAAAATCAACGGGATACTCATCTAGGAATGCCTCCACGTCCTCTTTTCCTCGTCGCTCATTTTTGGTGACGTTCACACCAAGTACTGGGATGCCTGTCGCTTCTTCAAACGATACGAGTTCAGGAAACTCATCCCGGCATGGCGGACACCAAGAGGCCCAGAAGTTAATGACGACCGGCTGTCCTTGGAACTCAGAAAGGGTCAAATTCTCCTCATCTAACGTATTCAAAGTGAAGTCCGGGGCTTGTTGCCCCACTTCAAGTCCTCCTAATACCGATTCATTTTGGACGATCGGAACCGCTTCTTCTTTCTTTTGTGTCATCATATATTCCTCGTAGCCTTTATATGCGAGGCCAGCAATCAATAGAAGGATCAGCGTTCCAATACCAATTCTTTGTAAGCGCATCATTTACCCCTTGTTTGTTTTACTTAAGATTTCTACACTTAACTTATCATAAACCCGTAAAGGAGCGTATGGATTGTGCAACTTCAAAACGAGAAAATACAGATAACCTTAAAGGCACAAGGTGCTGAGATGACGAGTTGGAAAGTATCCGGAACTGAACTCTTATGGCAAGGGGACCCGACCTATTGGGGACGACAAGCCCCGATCCTCTTCCCGATTGTCGGTCGATTGCTCGATGATCAATATGTATATGAGGGAAACACCTATACGATGAGTCAACACGGATTCGCTCGGGACGCTATGTTCGAGGTCGAATCTTCGACTGCCACGTCGGTCCGCTTCACATTGAACGATACATCGGAATCACGTCAACACTATCCATTCCCATTCACACTGACCGTGTCCTATCAACTTGTGGGCGAAGAAGTGATTGTGACGTATCGCGTCCATAACCCGGGCGAAACGACGTTACCGTTTAGCATCGGTGGTCATCCTGCATTCAATATTCCGTTCATGGGCGGGACATTTGAAGACTACGTGATCGATTTCGGCGAAATCCGCTCCCTCGATCGCTATTTGCTCGAGGGCCCTTATTTAACAGGCGCGTATCAACCACTCGGAGAACGTCAGTATATCCCCCTCACTCGGTCGTTATTTGCCGACGATGCACTCATATTTGAGAAAATTGAGTATGCTGCACTCCGACATCAACCAACCGGCGCAGCCATCGTAATGGAGAGTCCCTCTTTCACGCATTTCGGCATCTGGTCTCCGCCGCAGAAAGACGCTCCGTTCGTCTGTTTGGAACCTTGGTTCGGACATGCGGATTATAAAGGCCATCGAAAAGATTTCCTACACAAAGAAGGGATCCAACTCCTCCCACCAAACGAAACGTTCGGAGCGAGTTATACATTATATATGGAAAACTAAAAAATCAATCCGACGTCTTGTCGGATTGATTTTTGATTTAGAAGCGATCGTCTTGTTCGGCTTCATATTCTGACACCGGCTTTTTCATGATGAGTGCCAGAATGATATAAATGAGGAGTCCCGGGCCACCGAGAAGCGCCATCGCCACGAATAGGACTCGCATAATGGTGACGTCCACCCCTAGATAGTTTCCAAGCCCTGAACAAACACCGGCAATCATTTTATTGTTTGGGTCTTTATAAAGTTTCCGTTCCATATCATCTTCTCCTCAACTCATTATGATCGTTGTGGTCGACGTAATGTCGTTCTTCCGCCGTTCGCAACCTCTCCACGCCCTTCAAAGTCGAGCGCTTCATTAATCGGTGTGCTACCAGACTTGATTTCGATTCGGCGACCGTACAGACCTCGGTTGTCGAGAGACGCTGCGATGACAGTCGCTACATCGGTTTCGGAAATCGTCGCACCATCCGCATCACTCAAGTCCTCTGATGCTTCGATTGAACCTTTACTCGGTTCATCAACAATGGTCACTGGGCAAATGATCGTATAGTTCAAACCGCTATGTTCGATATACTCGTCAGCGGCATTGTTAGCTGACAGAAAGTTAAAGAGTTCTTTCGGTGCAGCGTTCGGTTGATCAGCGCCATAGGCACTGAGTAAGACAACATGACGTACCCGTTCTTTCTTAGCGGCATCGATGGCATTCATCGCAACGTTTCGGTCAAGCAATTCAATTTCAGTGCTCGAACCATCCGCGCCAGCAGTTGCCGCGATAATAACGGCATCTTGTCCACTTGTCGCCTCATGTACTTTCTTCTCGAGTTCTGTCTCGACATCAACCGTCAATACGTGTGCACCCATTTTCTCGTACTCTGCTTGTAGTTCAGGATAACGAATTAAAGCGGTCACTTGATGGGTTTTCGCTAGGCTTTTCAATACACGTTTCCCGATCTTTCCTGTTGCTCCAATGACTAAAACTTTCATTCAAATTTCCCTCCTCAAAAGAGTAGTTCATTTGTTTAAATTTCCTCTTTCAAGTCAGAATCAAACCCTTTTCTTAAAATTATCTGACAGTACCCCAGACAGATAAATCAAGGGCGTCTCGAATCGCCTGCACGCTCTCTTCTAACGGTTCATAATAATACACGTTATTGATATAAGCATCTTGACCCTCGACTTGCATCTTATTCACCTCAGGATTCGAAATCATCGTCAATCCGACAGATGCCATTTGCAAGACGTTCATCTCAAGTCCCATTTCTTCTTTCATGAAGCGATACGTCGCCGGAATTTTTGTCCATCCTGAAGGACTTGCCAGTTTTTCAGCGACAGCTGTCATGACCTCCGTTTGACGATTCGAACGTGCTCCGTCTGTATCCGATTTACGGTGTCTCGCATACGCCAAGGCCATGTCTCCATCCATTGCATAGGAAACACCTTCTGTATACTCATACGTCTGGTTGAACCCTTTCTCGCTAAACGAATGCGTCGCCGTGACATTTACCCCACCAATCAAATCAATCAATTCCATGAATGATTCGAACGTGATGACGACCTGTCCGTCGACCGAGGCGTCGGTCAGCCCTTCCACGGCACCAATCGTACACTCTGCGCCGCCGAACGCGAACGCATGCGTAATTTTGTCACCTTCCCGTTCAGGCTCACATGGAATCGCTGTATACGTATCACGTGGAATCGATACATTCTGAACAGTACCAGAGCGTGGTACGAATTCCATCAACTGCAAGGAGTCCGTACGAGATCCCGACAACGATTCTCCTACTCGCGCATCGCTCCCCATAATGAGGAATGTAAATGGAGCAGTCGCAAAATATCCAACAATCAGTAGCATTGCCAGTAAGAGAAGGGCAGCTTTCCCCTTCCATTTACGCTTTCGTTTCGATGGTTGTTTAGACGAATGATCCATTTCTCGTTTAGTAGGGGTAGACGGTGTTGATGGTTTCGTCGTCTGTCGAGATTTTGGTCGAGATGGTTTCCGTTTCGAAAATAATGAAACCCGGGGCAGTCGTTTCCGACTTGACTTTGCCGTCCCATTTTTCGTCCTTGGCGATTCTTGGGTTTGTTCGTTTAAAAAGGGATGTTCTGATTGGCGTGTTGCCCGTTCACGCTGTTGTTCAGATTGTGCATGTATAGAGGGCTCGTCCGCTTGACCATGGTCCACACGAGACGATTCGATTTCTTGTTGTTCTAATTCGCGCTTTCTACGTTCGACACGCGATAAATGTTGTTCATCTTTCATCATTATGATCCTCAACTTTATCAATTTTTCTCTATTATCCCGAACCAGCCATCATCTGACAACGTTTCTTACGAAAATCCGTCTTAAGCATGAGAGCGAATGGTTGTTTCAGATGAAAAGCGGGAAAGGAATAATAATTGGTTTCTGCCCAAATCGAGATTGCCTACGAAAAGTTTGACTGAAAGGAGGAGAGCTGATGCGCATCGGAAAGTTACGCGTATTGTTAGAGCAGTATGGCGAGGCGACGTTACGCGATTTGCTCGTCGAAATGTACCGTCATACTCCTAAAGATGTGATTGATGATCAAGATTTTGATTTTATGATCAGCCAATTCACGCGCTATAAAGAGAAAAAAAATTCTGAAGAGCGACATTCGCTCTCGCAAACCATCACCTTGGCTGAACGGTTTGTTGATTCTGCGTACGAACATTTGTACATTCGTCCGAATCAAGTCATGTCAGAACGCGACCAAAAAAATTGGTACATTCATGCTAAAAAAATCATTCGCGATTTAGCACATTACGCCGAGGAATACACAGAAGCACGTACGATGTATGAAGAAATGTTTTACCTCCTCTCTACATCAGCTGGCGAAGAACCGCTCTTCTCTACGAGTGACCCGTTTCGCCTTTTAAAAATTTCACAAGTCACCATGCTCAAGCAACTCATTCACTACTATCAGCTCGATGCCCCGATTGATACCGTTTGGATTGACCGCGCCCTATACACCGCACTCTACGTGCCAAAAGATGTTGATTCTACACGAATTGATTTACTCTCAACGCTACCCATCGAACACAGTCATGCCAATACAAGAAAACTCCTTCACTCCCGTCTCTTAAAACTTTGCGATCGGATGTTAGAGAAGTCCCAAACAGAGGATACCGCGCTCGAAAACTATCAAGCGCTTAAAATGTTAGAACTCCGCCTTCTCGTCGCTGAAGGGAATTTGAAAGAAGCGGAACAAAAATTGTTCTCTGAATATATTCCGTTCTTTTCTCATCGCTCCGAACCATTTCGGGTATATGTCGACTTTTTAGAGAGTCACGGACACACTAGTGAGACGAAGCGCTTAAAACGAATTGCTAAAGAAAAGCGAATCCGATTTTAAAAAAAGGGAGTCAATCGATGGGATCGATTGACTCCAATACATGATATGAACGAGGGGTGTTCATTTGAAAAGGAGGACAGAAAGTTGGTGCAGAACTTTCTTCCTACACATATAAGTATAAGGGAACGATTGTAACCGTTACCAAATCACTTATTGCATTTTTGTGAACGTTTTCACGTTATTCAATCGTGTTCATCATGCCAAGTCCGATGACAGATAACAACACAATTAATACGAACAAATACACCATTTCATTCGGCGATTGAAATCCTTCATGAATTTCTACATCTTCTTCGACAATGATATTTTCATGAATGACGACCGGTTCTGTCTCGGCCATGGCTGCAAACGGTGTTACCGTCAACCAAAGCACAGAAACCAGAATCAGTTGATAAATGTATTTCATCATATACTCCTACTCCGTGTTTTCATTGTGTTTAAGTATAGCACGTCTCATCCATTCGTTGCGCTGACATTTGATGAATCTCACAGATGAAAAATGAAAGGAAATCCATTTCATTGTATTGGACGGATATGTTCTATTTTACTCGAACCTTTTTCTTACGTAATTGATTTTTTCTCGAGTCAGTTTTCATCATACTGCCACACCCCACGATACAAGATAGCGCTTACAATTTATTTGTACTTATCATTTGATAAAGAAAGAAGGATTCTTCGTGAAACGAGCGCTACGTTTTGTAGAATGCAGGCAATTACCGTTACATGAGCGTATTTCCATTCAGTCGCTATATCCTTTAAGCAAGGCCCCTTTGCTTCTCTCCCTTCCCTCGCATCATCACGTCTACGTCGCACTCAATCGAGATACCCCACTCGCTTCAATCGTCGCAAACGACGAACAGCTTGAAACGGATCATGCCATTCGCCTCTCTCAAGCCACATATGGTGATCGTCACGTCTTTCGCGGACTACTTCATCGTTTGATCTATGTACGAAGTCGAGAAACAAAGTACCCGATTACGTACTATCTTCAGGAAGAGGATTCTCATAATCAAGACAAGCATCGAATATATGAAGCAGCAGGGTTTCAAGTATTTCATCAAACCAAAACGTATCATCTACCATTCATCCCTTGCGAGAAAGCAACCCATACCAATTGGACACTCGAATTGGTGGACTATTCAAGAAGAGCAGATTGGCTCACATTTCGAAATGAACATTGTCATCTCCTTCCGGGTGTCATTTCGATGACAGATGAACAATTCGCACGAGAAGTTCGCCAGCAAACATTGTTCTATTCCGTGAAGTGGAACCGACAAGTGATTGGAATCATGAAAGTACGCTTACATATGTACCATATTTCAATACAAGAGATGCACGTTGACTGTGACGAGACTTTATTGCGGGAAGCTATTTCATTCCTTCAACAAAAATTTTTCTACATGTTCCGATACATTGAAGAGGCACATATTTCAGCAACAAGTTTGCAACCTGATTTGAGTTATACACTTCGTCGTCACGGCGCCCAAATCTCGAGTATTTGTCGTTATACGTACATACTACAGGCACCACCGACCCCGATTTATTCCTAAACAATCAAAAGACGTCGAGCAAACCAACTCTTTCTCAAAGGAAAAAGTTGTTCATTCGACGTCTTTTATTCTGCAGCAGTAGTCGACTCCATCGCTAGAGGCGGCATCGCTTCAAACAGTTCTGTCCGAAGCCCCGTATCTCTCAAATCGAGCGATTCAATCCGATCGAACTTAATTTTGCGATCGACGACATTGAACCAATACGTAATATTTGGTTCATCTTTAAAACGAATCGCATAATTCGACCCATTTAAATGAAAGTCGACCTCGGTAGACAGCAACTCGGTCGGACCAATTTGTTTATGGGTCGTTAATCGTTCAAGGACAACCTGTTCTTCATTGATGCGATAGTCGACAAACGTCGCAAGCGAGAGTCCAAACACAAATGATACAAAGGCGAAAGTGCCCACCAAACCCATCGTGATTTTTCCGTTCATTTCGCTGTCCCTCCCTCTCCTATTATATCGGATAGGCTTGAAACGTTGTGAAGTGACATTTTGTTCAACTTTAGGCAAACTGAAGCAGAAGGAGGAATTTACATGCATATCGATCATACTGGGATTGCCGTTCGAGACTTAGACGAGGCGATCACATTTTACACGACGGTCTTAGGAGGAGAACTCGTGGACCGCTATACGAACACGGCCATCGGGGTCGAGACCGAATTAGCCGTCATTCATATTGGAGAGGATGTCATCGAATTGTTGCGTCCGACTAGTAAGACGAGTCCGATTGCCCGGTTCATGAAAGCTCGAGGGAAGGGTGTTCATCATATCGCCTATCGTGTCGACGATTTGGACGAAGCGATGGCCGCTCACAAACAAAATGGCATCACCTTTTTAGAAGACACACTGCGTACGACCGCGAAAGGTAGACGCTTAATCTACATGGACCCGCGTCATTCAGGCGGTGTGATTACCGAGCTTTGTGATTATCCTAGAGAAAAGCAGTAAGAGTGGTCCTCTTACTGCTTCATCATGGTTTCTTCTATGATTTGACGATTCTTCTCTTTTAACCGTTCATTATGAGAGGACACCATTGCGGTAGCGTTCGCATTCGGGTCAATGTATGTTTTGGCCCGGTTCACCGCATTCGCAGCATCTTGAAACGCTCCAGCGATGAGATGTACTTTCCCTTCATGCGTGAGAATATCACCGGCAGCGTACAATCCCGGTATGGATGACTCGCTACCTGAATTCCCTCTCACATAAAACCCATCCTTCATCTCGACCTGCAATTCGCTGTTCCGAAGCAACTCCGCGTCTTGTTCATATCCGTGATTGATGACCACTTCATCGACCTCGATTACGCTCGTCTCTCCTGTTTCGACATGAGTCAAAAGAACTTGTTGAATCGATTTCCCATCGTGAGAAATCAAATCCGTCACTTTTGATCGTGGGCAACAGTCGACTCGACCCTGTTTAATTTTTTCAACTTGTGCTTCATGTCCACTAAGTTCTTCTTTTCGATACGTCAGCACGACCTGCTCTGCAATCGGCTCGAGCGCATTCGCCCAATCGACTGCACTATTGCCGCCACCCGATATCAAGACGCGCTTTCCTTTAAAGCGTTCAAGTGATTTAACCGTGTAATGGAGGTTCGACAATTCGAACCGCTCCGCTCCGCTCACTTCAACCTTATGCGGTTTGAGGATCCCACTTCCTGTCGCAACGATGACGGTTTTGGAAATATGATGACCGTTCGTCGTGTCGATCCCGAACAAATCGTCTGAACGCTTAGAGATCGACTCCACCTTCTCGCCAAGAAGGACCGTCGGAGAGAAGGTGAGACCTTGCTCGACGAGTTGGTCGATCAGTTTTGCCCCAGTCGTCGGTAGGAGACCACCTACATCCCAAACCATTTTCTCTGGATAGACATGTACTTTCCCGCCTAAAAAAGGTTGAAATTCGATAATTTTCGTCTTCATACCTCGTAAACCGCTGTAAAAAGCGGCATACAATCCAGCCGGTCCCCCACCGATAATCGTCACGTCGAATACTTCCTCGTTCATCGTAGCACCCTTCCTCTCTATATACGTAAAAATGATAATCATTCTCATTAGATGATAACCTGTTTTGGTCACTTTGACAATTTTTTTCGAATATCGCCCTGATGGATTTGGTTTTTCTTATGCGTAGGTCGGGTAATGAAACATGAATCAAAAGGGAGGATGTGCGTGATGAATTGGATGGATGTCCTATTAATCGTCGTATCATTTTTTTGGCTAGTTGAGACGTGGCGATTTCGTAACCGAAAAGAGGCAACAGACGGGGCTGTCGAGCGGAAGAGCTTTTACTTTGTAGCGACGACGATGATTGGCGTCTTCGTGTTGTCTATGATCTCTTCGCTTGTTTTCGAATCACAGCCTTCGACAGTTCAACGAATCATCGGACTTACTTTTTACATAGCCGGCGTGTCGTTACGTTATTGGGGGATTTTACACTTACGTCATCAATTCACACGACATGTCGTCGTCCGACCGGAAGACGAACTCGTCAGCTCGGGACCGTATCGTTACTTACGCCACCCTCTTTACACAGGGTTGTTATTGATTACGTTCGGATTCTCGCTATACTTTATTCATTGGGGAATCGCCTTGATTGGTGCGGGTCTCACCTCGCTTGCATTACTGTACCGCATTCGAATCGAGGAAGGTATGCTCATTCGCCATTTCGGTCAGTCTTACCAATCCTGGTCGAAGACGCGCAAGCGCCTCTTCCCCTTCATCTATTAAAAAGGAGTCCGGCTCATCGCTGGACTCCTTTTTCATTTAGACAGAATATTTGCTGAGTAATCGGACGACGATGACCCCCGCGATGAATGCGACGATACTGAGTATCCACATGACTCCGGAAGCTGGTACACCCGGAAACACGACGGCGAGTGAGCCAATGACCAATCCGATGATGACGGAGAACGTCATTCCCGGAAAATTCGCCAACAAGTAACGAATGACTTTACTACTTACAATAAAGCCGACGGCCACTCCAGCACCGACAATCCCAATAATCAACAGATTGAAGTTTGAGATGGCGCTGATGACGGTTGGATAAACGCCAATTAACAACAAGACGAATGAACCGCTAATTCCAGGAAGCAACATCGCCATGCTGCCCAACCAACCGGAGAAGAATAAGAGAAGTGCCGTCCCGAACGTCACGTCCGTCATAATAGACGAATCAACCGGATTCAAGAATGCCATACTCGCAACGAGTATCGTTGCGACAACCATAGCAATAACATGAACCGGACGAATCGATGCGCGTGATTTAAATTCCACGAATAGAAGTGGAATAATCCCTAAAATCAATCCGATAAAGAAAAATTGTGTCGGTGCATAATACTCCAGCAATAAGTATTCAATAACTCGACTCAGTGCGATAATGGCTGTCCCCATTCCAATTGCCAATGGAATCAAGAACCCGATATATTTTTTCCAATATCGGCTAAATACGCCGCTAATCGCTTCGATGAGTTGATCGTAGATGCCTAAAATGACTGCAATGGTACCGCCGCTTACACCAGGGATTAAATCACTCGTCCCCATGGCCATCCCTCGCCAAATGTTCTTCCACTCCATAATGTATCTCCTTTACGTATATCTTTCCTCAAGCACTTAGTATAGTCGAGAAAAGAAGTTTGCGCATCCGCTTTTAGACTGAGAAAGGAGTCGAATTGATTTCTTTGATCATATAGTCAAATCTCGCCCCAGAAATGTTGATTTCTTTTTCCTTATGGAAGCCGAGACGTGTGTATAAGCGATGTGCCGCAGGATTTTCTTGATCCACGTTCAATGTGACGGCGGGCACACCGCGTTCTTTCGCAACGAGACAAACGTGTTCGATTAACTTCGTCCCGATTCCACGACCTCCATACGCTTCTGCGACAGCCAGTGAATCAATGTATTGGACATAACCTTCCGTTTCAACGTCCACCTCTTCTCCACTTCCATGCGCCGTCAACCATTCTCGAATCGGTCGATCCAATTCTTCTGCCTTATCCCCACGATACGAGATGATCATTCCGGCAACTTCTCCTTCAAAATCCGCCACCCAGATGTTTTCGTGACTCAAGCGGTTATTTGGTTTCTCTACCCACATCGCTAGTCGCTCCAATACCTCAGTCGTATCCGTTGATGCTGTCAATGTGTACGCAATCTCATGGATCGCTTGATACATGAGTGGTGCAATTTGTTTACTATCTTGTTTGGTTGCTTGTCGAATATTCATGATTAATCCCTCCATCATCCAGTCTAGCATAGCCCGGCACATCGGTTGTTTGTCCACACTCGTTTTGTGGCATCATATAGAGTGAAAGGGGCGAATCGAAATGAAAGCTATTCTTACAGGAATGAACGGTACAGTGGCACCCGTTGTTGCCGAAACGTTACAGCGCCACGGAATTGAAGGGATTGCGTGGAATCGCGAGCAAGTGTCCACGACAAACGAAGAGGAAATGCGAGAATTCATCGAGCGCATCCGACCGAACTACTTTTTACATATCGGTATGGGCGCGGTGGAGTGGGCCGAGACGCTCGCTCGTTTATGTGGTGAGGCGAAAATCCCTTTCCTGTTCACGAGCACGGTTTCAATTTTTTCAGATGAAGTGACCGGACCGATTTCCCCAGATACGCTACCAGATGCCGAGGATGACTATGGAAAGTATAAGCGTGAGTGCGAACGTGCGATTATGAACGCCAATCCTGGTGCTCAAATCGTTCGTCTCGGATGGCAAATCGGGGATGAGGCCGGATCGAATAATATGATGGACTATTTTACGAACGAGATGAAGCAACGAGGGGTAATCCAAGCGAGTGAGCATTGGTATCCATCATGTTCATTTTTAGCAGACACGGCAGACGCGCTATTTGAAATTTTGACTAAACGTGGACCGGGCATCTATCAGTTAAACGGAAATGCGAACTATTCCCTATACGACATCGCCGTCGGACTAAAAGAGCTTCATGACACCGACTGGCAGATTGAATGTACCGATGAACCGAAACGGGATAATCGAATGATCGATTCATCGGTCTCGATTCGTCCCATCTCCAAACGCCTAAATTTGCAAACGAAGTAAATTCAAAGTCGCCTACTCCCATCGAGTAGACGACTTTTTTATTGGTTTCGAGTTAGATGAGTCAATCGCAATTTACTTTTCGGCAGACTCGGCATGTCTACAAAACTATAGCTCAAGTCTTGAGGCGGGACCGTGTAGGCGTATTCCTTAGTAAACAACTCAATGACTTGTGCAAGAATTGCAATGGTCACATGTTCACCGGCACATCGATGTCCAAAATCTACATCTCCCCCACCTTGCGGAATAAAGTTAAACGGACTCTCGTTCCAATCTTTGAAACGAGAGGGATCGAATCGATCCGGCTCCGTCCAAATAGAGGAGTCATGATTCGTACCGTACAAATCAAGAAGCGTCAGCGTCCCTTCCGAAAATGCATAGCCGTCCCATTCAAAATCGGTTTTGACACGAGCTGCCGCTACAGGGAAAAATGGATAAAACCGTCTCACTTCCTGGACAAATTCTGTTTTCGAGACCTCTCCCCGCTCTACCTGCTCTTTTACATCCGGGAACTGATGTAAAGCTAAGACAGTAAAGAGGACATACACCGAGATTGCGACAGTCGGGCGTAAAATGTTCAATACTTCGACCGCCACGACGTCTTCAGGTAATAACTCTCCGGATTCATCTCGGTGCCACGAAAATTCGTACAGCGCCGTATGTTCGTTCGGCAATAATCGATTCGACCGCACTTCTTTTACCATCTGACGAATCCAGGCTTCAGCGGAACTTCGTGCCTTCCGACCTTGTAAATACGTGGGACCAAGAGACGTACCCGATTCAAATAATAACCTCATCTCTTCAGTGCGCTTCCCAACTTCTTCTTTCGCAAGTGGAACTCCCGACCATTCACATATGGCCTTCATCAACACTTGTTGCGCAATATCGTATAAGACGACCTCCTCTCCCATTCGTTCAATCTGGTTCCACTCTCGATATGTCAAGCGGAGCAATCGATCTATGTTTTCTTTTGTCATCAATGACATGAACATATGTTTTCGATGCGTATGAGCCGCACCATCTAGTGTTTGGACCCCATCTTCTCCAAACAAGGTTTTCAATAGACGTTTTGGCGCCGCATTCTGACGCATGAATTTGTCTGCATCATAGAACACCTCGGCAGCCTCTTCGCCCCCAAGACAAATCACGCGCTCCCCGAGCAAACGTGTTTCAAAGATATTTGATTGAAAACTTTTGCGACGATTCGCAACAAATAGATATCCTTCCCGTAAAAAATCGACACTATGGTCGAGTCCTTCTTGTTTCGGTATGACTTTCCCCATCCAACTCACCCTTTCTCTTTTCTCGAACTATAAAGGATGTTCCCCCGTTTTTAGCGAACAAACCTAATATCGAAAGGAGCGAGTGACATGTTGCCGTTCTTACTGACATTGCGTCGAATTGTACGCGGAATCTGGCGTGGCCTCCGCGAACCTGAGTTCCAAGTCTTATTCAGTCTTGCCTTTCTCACTGTCCTATCCGGTACACTTTTTTACACACGGTTCGAGGAGATGCGTTGGTTGGACGCACTTTACTTCAGTGTCATCACCCTGACTACCATCGGATATGGTGATTTTGCTCCTCAGACCGACATCGGAAAAATATTCACAATCGGATATGTATTGACCGGGGTAGGCATCATGGTTGGCTTTATCACAAAAGTGTTTGATCATTTACAAAAAGCACGACTCGATGAATTAGAAGCAAAACAAAAGACGCCACCCTCTGATTCATAAGGATGGCGTCCTTTCGTTTAGGAAACTTTTCGATTTTCAATTTCAAGCTGTTGGTTGAAACGCTTCGTCTCGGCAATGACAACACCCGACAAGAACAAGAGACCAATCAAGTTCGGGATGGCCATTAAGCCGTTGAAGACATCCGATAACGCCCATACCAAGTTCAAGTTCGTCGTCATGGCACCGAGTCCCGCGACGAGTACAAAAGCAATCCGATAGGGAAGAATCGACTTTTGTCCGAACAAGTAATGGATGGAGCGTTCGCCGTAATACGACCAACCGAGCACGGTCGAATAGGCGAACAAAACGAGCCCGATTGTGACAATATAACCGCCGGCTGGTCCGAGGAACAGTTCAAATGTAGCTGAAGTCAATTCGACCCCTTCAAGTCCTGTCCCGATTTGACCACCCATGACGAGTGTCAATCCTGTCACCGAACAGACGACAAGCGTGTCCAAGAAGACTTGAGTCATCGAGACGAGCGCCTGACGACCCGGCATATCTGTTTTCGCTGCCGCTGCTGCGATCGGAGCAGAGCCAAGACCTGCTTCGTTCGAGAAGACACCACGTGCTACCCCGTATCGAATGGCAGCTCCGATGGCCCCTCCACCGATTGCTTCTGCACTGAACGTACTGCTGAAGATGAGTGCGAACGCATCCGGAATCAGCGAGTAATTCATCACCATAATTAAAAGACCGCTACCTAAGTAGAAGGCAATCATGACGGGGACGAAGTAACTGACTACTTTCCCGATGGAACGCACGCCTCCGAGAATGACCGCTCCTGTAAAAATCATAATGAGAATCCCTGATATGTATAGTGGTACGTCAAACGTTGTTTTGAGCGCAAGCGCGACTGAGTTCGTTTGGACCCCGTTTCCAATACCGAACGCCGCAATCGATGCGAATGCAGCAAATGCTACCGCTAACCATCGTTGATTCAACCCTCGTTCTAGATAGTACATCGGTCCACCAGCCATTTGACCGCGCTCATCAGTGACCCGATACTTCACGGCAAGAACTGCCTCTGCGTATTTCGTTGCCATCCCAAAGAAACCGGACACCCACATCCATACGATGGCTCCCGGTCCTCCTAATACGACCGCTGTCGACACCCCGACGATATTCCCCGTACCGACGGTCGCCGCCAGAGCAGTCATGAGCGCCTGGAAGTGACTGATGTCCCCTTTAGAGGATTGATCCTGATTTTTCGAAAACGCCAATTTCAACGCATACGGTAATTTGGTGATTTGAATCCCACCTAGACGCACCGTCAAGTAAATGCCTGTCCCCACAAGCAAAATCAAGAGCGGTGGTCCCCATACAAAGTTGGATGCCGTACTCACCCATTCACTAAATGATTGCCCCATACAAAGTATCCCCTTCCCCCGAAAAATAGTGTACACCTCTATTTTTTCAGAATACTTAGAACAATGCAAAAGTATTGTACTAAAACAACTGATTCATTGTTTGTTCTGTACAAAAACAGCGAGACGAACTCAATCGTCTCGCTGTGACTCAGGTTTCTCTCGTTGTAAAGGCGCTTTCCAATCAAATGTATCCGGAACATAATCGAGCCCGCCTGGATGAAACGGCTGGCAGCGAATGAGTCGGCGAGCGGTTAAATAACTGCCTTTGACAGCCCCATGTTTTTCGATTGCTTCGATTCCGTAGTGCGAACAGCTCGGATAAAATCGGCACGTTGGCGGCTTTAATGGTGAAATAAAACGCTGGTAACCTTGAATCCCTTTTACTAGTACACGTTTCACACGATTTCGCCTCACTCTTTTGAATTAGTGCCATCATAGCGCGATTTGAAACGTTTGTCATGTTCGTCGATTCCTATGTCAAATCGTTTTCCATCTCTTTACAAATGAGCAAGATGGGCGATATTCGAGTGTATGTTTGTTATGATAGTCAACATAACTATTGACCGAATCGAAAAGAAGAGGTGACGAATGATGAATCAATTACTAATGGTCGGTGCTGGATCGATGAGTGAGGCGCTCGTTCGCGGGTGGATCGACTCGGGCATCGAACCGACACACATCACAATGACAAACCGAAGTGACCGGGAGCGCTTACTCTTCCTACAAGATGAACTCGGCGTTCAAATTGTTGAGGACGAAAACGTTAACGACTATGACATCGTCGTATTAGCGATGCAACCTGATGGCGTCATCCCGTACGTAGAATCAAAAGAATGGAAGACCCCACTACTCGTCTCAGTCGCTGCACATATCGAACCGAGCCAATTAGAAGAGGCTTCAGGGCTACCAGCTGTTTGCGCCATGCCGAACACGCCTGTCGCCCATCGGAACGGGATGACGGGGCTATGGTTTGGTCCAGAAACAGATGAGGCAGTCCGTGAGAAAGCGACTTCTCTCTTTGAACGGGTCGGTCGAACGGCCGTCACCGATGCGAAAACGATGTCCGCCTTTATGGCCGCTGCAGGGTGCAGTCCTGCCTTTTTCTATGAAATCGTAGGTGCGATGACGCCCGTCCTAACGGATGTCGGTTACGATGAACAGACAGCGCGTCAAATTGTCGCCCAAGCGATGAAAGGCTCCGCTGAGTTACTGTCTCATGAAACACGTGAGACGAATGAACTGATTGCCGATGTGGCCGCTCCAGGCGGACCGACCGACCGTGGTGTCGGCGTGCTTCGTGAACGGAATCTTGCTGACGTGATGGCTTCAGCCTTGCGCGAAAGTGCCAAAGAAGATCATGAGTCGATTGAAGAAGTGTAAACGATACTCGTTTACACTTCTTTTTATGTTCACTCGACCTTACTATTTATTATTTATAACTTTTTATATGATCAATATTTCACTTTCTCTTTTGACATGATAAGATAGCGAATGAGAATCGTTATCAAAAGATGGGGAAGGTTACTTATGAGTCTATTACGACATGTCGCGTTGAATCAAACCGTCATTTTATCTGATTTGACTAAAATTGATGATCGCTTGCGCCGACGAATGATTTCTCTTGGTTTTTACGAGGGATGCTCGGTTCGTGTGAAGCGCAGAGCTATTTTTTCAGGACCGCTCACCATTGAACAAGTGGATCATCAACAAATTATCGCCATCCGAAGATCAGATGCCGAAAAAATCGGAGTGATTGTACCATGAGCCAACGGATCGCATTGATTGGCAATCCAAATACAGGCAAAACTTCATTGTTTAATCGATTAACAGGTTCATTCGCACATGTGGGCAACTGGGCCGGTGTCACAGTCGAACAAAAAATCGGTCAGTTACATGGGAAAGTCGGACAATTAATTGATTTACCCGGTGTCTATGACTTAGACCCGCTCTCGGCAGATGAAGCGATTGTCTCCCGTTTCTTACTGCATGAACCATTTGACGGGATGATCAATATTGTCGATGCTTCACAATTAGAACGTAACTTACAACTTACTTTGCAACTTCTAGAGATGGGACGACCGCTTCAAATCGGTTTAAACATGGTCGACGTCGCAGAAAGTCGTGGAATGCATGTTAATCTCGACAAATTAAAAACGCTCCTCCAAGTAGATGTCTTCCCGATCACCGCACGAACAGGTGATGGTTGTGACGTCTTGCTCTCATCGATTCAAATGGAGAAGCGTCAACCTTTCGAATTAAACTATGGTCCAGAGACCGAAGAAGCGATTACACGCATTCTTCGTTTAACTGGTCTATCGAGAACGGATCGCTGGATTACAATTCAATATTTAGCAGGCAACCGGATTGTCGTCGACCATTTAGAAGCATCATCTCCAGAGATTGTTGCCGTCCGAAAAGAACTGGAAACGGCTATAGGGCGTTTTGCACACGCACACATCACTGAGCGTCGTCGCGATTGGGCGAAACAGATTCGACACCAGGTCATTGAAAATCACAATGCACAGGACGTGACGATGACAGATCGCATCGATGCGGTTGTGACGCATCCTATCTTAGGTTTACCCATCTTCTTCGGGGTACTCTATACGCTATTCCACGTGACATTTAATTGGGTTGGTGCACCTCTTTCCGATTTATTAGACGGACTATTGTCTGGTCCGATCACATCAGGAACGGTTTGGATGTTAGATGCTGTAGGTGCTTCTCCATTCATTAAAGCCCTTCTCGTAGACGGTGTCATCGCAGGTGTCGGTGGCGTATTGGTTTTTGTTCCGCAAATCTTTGTCCTCTTTTTCTTTATCTCATTTTTAGAGGACTCTGGATATATGGCGCGAGTCGCCATCGTGATGGATCGTTTCATGCAACTCGTCGGATTGAATGGAAAAAGCTTCATCCCGATGATTATCGGATTCGGATGTAACGTTCCTGGAATCATGGCCGCTCGAACGGTCGAAGAGGAGCGCGAACGTCTAGTCACCATCTTCATCTCACCATTCATGTCATGTTCGGCCCGGCTTCCGATTTACGCTGTGTTTGCGGCGAGTTTCTTCTCTACTCATCAAGCACTCGTTGTCCTCTCGCTCTATATGTTGGGAATTTTCCTTGCCTTGATTGCCGCGAAAATCTTTACGAAGGCATTGGCCTCTGAAGATCAGACGAGCTTATTCATCGTCGAACAACCTCCATACCGCGTTCCCCAAGGACTTACCTTATGGCGTAGCACTTGGCAAAAAGCTAAAGGATTCGTTCGAAAAGCCGGTACATTTATTTTTGGTGGTTCTGTGTTCATCTGGCTACTCGCCTATTCAGGTCCAAGCGGCTTTGATGTACCGATGAATGACAGTTTCTTGGCGATGATTGGTGGTATGATTGCCACATTACTCGTCCCACTCGGATTCGGTACTTGGCAAGCCGGTGCCTCGCTCATCACCGGATTCTTAGCAAAAGAAGTGGTCGTGTCTACGATGGCAATCATCTATGCGGTCGGCGAATCAGATTTATCGGAGTCGCTATTACCAATCTTCACCCCACTCAGCGCGTATAGCTTCATGGCCTTCGTTTTACTTTATGTCCCTTGTTTGGCGACAGTCGCTGTCATCCGGCGAGAAGTGGGTAGTGCCAAGTTGACATGGTTCGCCAGTTTATACGGTTTAGGTGTCGCTTATGTGGTGTCTCTTGTCATTTATCAAGTCGGTCGCTTATTCGGTTTTGCGTAAGGAGGAATACCATGTCATTCTTTGACCTACTCATCGGATTCATTGTTTTTGGATATGCAGCATTTTCTCTTTACCGCTACACACGTAAAGCAAAAGGCGGGAAATGTGCAACATGTGAAATTGAACCTACCTGTACAGCGGCGTGCGATGCAGCCGATTGGGATAAAATCATTGCGGAAGCTCTACGAAAAGAGCCTTCCACAATGAATGCAACCACGAAAAAAGACTGAATCGAATTCAGTCTTTTTTCTTTACAGCATATGTATAACCGTGACAATCATCGCGACCACTAAAATCCCCGGTAATAAATTGGCCACGCGAATTTTTGTGATTCCAACCAAGTTCAGACCAATCGCCACAATCATGACCCCACCGGTCGCGGTCATCTCTAAAATAAAACTGTCCATGAGCGATTCCGGTATGAATTTCATGATTTGAATGGCGAGTAATGCGATTCCGCCCTGATACAGTAACACTGGAACTGCTGAAAACATGACCCCAATCCCAAGTGTCGAACTTAATACGAGGGCCGTAAAACCATCAATCAACCCTTTCGTGTACAACACGTCATGATCACCACGCAACCCACTATCGAGCGCCCCGATAATGGCCATCGCCCCGATCACGAAAATGAGTGTGGCCGTTACGAATCCTTCCGCTACACTCGATTGACTTCCAAGTCGCCGTTCAAGTCGATAACCGACTTCATTTAATAATTCATCTAACTTCCACCACTCCCCGAGCGCTGACCCGACGACGAGACTTCCGATGACAATCAAGAAGTTCTCACTCTTCATCCCCATTTGAATCCCAAGCAAGATGACCGCAAGCCCGATTGCCGCAGTCACCGTCTCCTTCATACGCTCCGGAATGCGGTGAAATAAGAGACCTAGCAATGCCCCGATGACAATCAATGCGGCATTGACGAGTGTACCCGTTAGCACCATGTTGCATTCCCCGTTTCATTATGTATTGAAAGGAATATACCAATTGCTTTCGTGCCATGTCAATATACAAAAAAAGAGCCACTTCTCGCAAGAAGTGGCTTCGCGGAAACCCATGTTCCGGTGGATTTCTCGAGGGTTTGGCACCCAAGTGATTCTGACTGGGCTCGAACCAGCGACCTCTACCCTGTCAAGGTAGCGCTCTCCCAGCTGAGCTACAGAATCAGGTCGTGTCCTCTCTTAAGGACACTATTAATATATCAAGAAACTATTGAGTTGGCAACAACTTTTTTTATTTTTTTAGAGACTTTTTATCGTGTCATTTGTTGACGGTCGATATGTCGACATAACCGCTCCAAGTCACCCGCATAAACGGAGACGAGCATATCCTTGTACAGTGTATCTCGATCCCAGTGAAGACCATTCGCTTTGGCGACACGTTGAGATGGAACGTTGTCCGGATGAATCAGAGAAATAATCTCCTTCTCGCCCTCTGAAAAAGCATGCTGCATCAGACGCGCGGCGGCTTCTCGACCATATCCCATGTGCCAATGCTTCGGTGACAACCAATATCCGACTTCCAACTCGATTTTGCCGTCCAATTCATGCAATAGCGTACCTGCGTGACCAATCGGTTCATCACTTTCAAGTGTCATGAGCTTCAGGAGACCCGTTTGGCGTCCTGTCTCATAGCGGGCCAATTGACGTTCAAACCATTCAATCGTCTGTTCGTCTGTATACGGTCTCCCATCCGGACTGATGAAGCGCATCACCCGTGGATCTTGGAGAAGCGATTTGACAAAATAGAAATCAGAAAGCGTATACGGTTCAAACCGCAAACGTTCGGATTGCAACTCGACAAGATGCATCGTTTTCCGCCCCCTTTTTTTCATCACATAATCTGAAGTAATAAATTCCCGTTTTCAGCACATTTCAATCCTTTACGAGACAATTTTTAAACCGATTACACTACTAATAATCATCAACAAAAAGAAGATACGCCAACGATTTTTCGATTCGTTCAAATAGAGCATCCCTAAAATGACACCGCCGGCCGCGCCGATGCCTACCCAGATGGAATAGGCAAGACTAAGAGGAATGACCTCAAGTGATTTTGATAACCAATAGAAGCTGAGCGCAAACGAAAAAATTGATGCAATCGACCACTTTAAAATCTGGTATCCTTTCGATTTCCCCATAAAGAAAACGGCTGTCATTTCAGCAATTCCCGCTCCAATCAGATAAACCCAACTCATGCTTCTTCCCCTCCTGTCACTTGCTTCAATCCGATGATGCCGATAATCAACGTCGCCACAAGTATTAGTTTCCATCCACTAAGCCCCTCGTCAAACAAGAAGGCGCCAACTATGACTGTGCCGACCGCACCGATTCCTGTAAAAACAGCGTACCCCGTACCGGCAGGCAGCGTCCGAAACGCTTTCGCCAATAATCCGAAACTGAGAATCAATAACACGATTGTCCACAATGTCGGACCTAGAATCGTGAAGCCTTCAGACAACTTCATCGTGGTCGCCCAGACGATTTCGAGTAGTCCTGCAAACAGGAGGGAGATCCATGCACTCTTCTCTTTACTCATCCCAACCCACTCCTTTCTTGAAAATTCGAAACGCAGCTTGTTGTCTCATATTCCGATCCTCTTCAAATGTGAATAACGATAGTAAGGCGCCATCTAAAAAGCAATAGTAGGCAGCATATAGTTCATCGAGCGATTGTACCGGTAAATCGCCACGTTCCATCGCCAGTCGAAATTGCTCTTTCTCAAATCGTTTTAACTTGGTTTCGACCGTACCGATGACTTCCTCGATATACTCTCGAAACTCCGGAGGAGGTACTAGTAACATTCGTTTCGTCAACATCCAAGTCTCATGATCACTAAAGAATGACGTGAGTGTGTTGACAATCGAATCGATTCGTTCTAAAGGTGGTCGTCCAGCCGTATCGTCACAAGTTGTCTGCCATACTTCTTCGTAACGATTCGCCATATCTGACACGACTTGTTTGAACAGTTGTTCCTTCCCATCGATATGGGCATATAAAGAAGCCTTGCGAATCCCTACATCTTCCGCCACTGCCGCTAGTGACAACCCTTCGTAACCATTCCGTGCGAAGCGTGTTCGAGCAGACTGCATGATTTTATCTTTTGTATTCACGTCATTCACTCTCCTTGCCTCACACTTTACCTAACGAACGGTAGGTAGTCAAGTCAGGCGATTGTATTTTGGTTCATGATTCTCCACAATACAAGTAGAAGGAGGTGACGAAAGATGATTGAACAATTGAACGTGTCGATTCCGACGGAGAAGGTACGTGGTCAAAAGCGGATTGTCCGCGTATTTCGACCAGACTGGGTCGACGTCAGCACCCCGCTTCCCGTCCTGTATATGCATGATGGACAAAATGTGTTTTCTGGAAACACTGCTACATATGGAGAAGGTTGGGAAATCGATCGTTGCATCGATCTACTACGACTCCCGCTCATGGTCGTCGCCATCGCGAGCGCCCCGAACTGGCTGGACCGTTATGATGAGTATTCATATGAGGAAGATGAGATGCTGTATCGACGGATCGGACCCGAATTGGCAAGAACTCGTCCAACACTCGGTGGCCAAGGCCGTATGTATACAGATTGGCTCATGAACGAATTAAAACCACGAATTGACAACGAGTACGCTACTGACCCAGAAGATGTCGGGGTCATGGGGAGCTCGATGGGAGGTGTCATCTCTCTATACATGATGGCGACCTATCCTTCTATTCGACGAGTTGGTTCCCTCTCCACTGCGGCATGGGCCAATCTTGATCCATTGATCCGAGAAATGAAACATGCTGAGTTCGCCGGTAAACTATATATGGACATTGGCACAAATGAAGAGAGCGGGCCTATCACTCCAAGCGACTACCTATTCACGAATGCGAAACTGATTGACGTCATCGCGCAGAAAGGAATCGCCTTCCGATATGAGGTCGAACCAAATGCGATTCACAACGAATCGGCCTGGCGTCGCCGCTTGCCTCACGCACTGCGCTATCTATACGATTGCACGTAAAAAGAGCGAATTCCGTAACTTTCGGAATTCGCTCTTTTGTTTAGATGACCCAGTTCCCGTCACGCATGATTGCTTCACGCGTCCCGTCTTCCCGTTCACCATCGATATTCATTTCGGCGGACCCGATCATGAAGTCAACGTGTGTCATCGAGTCGTTCGCCCCGTTCGCCGCGAGCTCTTCTTGTGACATCGAAGGACCCCCTTCGAGACATGTCGAGTACGCACGTCCGAGCGCCAAGTGACACGATGCATTCTCATCAAACAACGTGTTATAGAAGAGAAGACCAGAGTTCGAGATTGGAGAATCATCCGGAACGAGCGCTACTTCACCGATACGACGCGCACCCTCATCCATATTCAACAATTCATCAAGAGCCGCTTGCCCTTTTTTCGCCTCCGCTTTGACGACTTTCCCACCTTCAAACCAAAGAGTGAACTCATCAATCAAGTTCCCGCTGTAGCTGAGTGGTTTTGTACTCGATACGTAACCTTCCACAGAATCTTTATCTGCGAGCGTGAAGACCTCTTCCGTAGGCATGTTTGCGATAAAGTCGATGCCATCGACGTTCGGACCGCCACCGCCAAGGAAGACGTGTTTTTTCGGAAGTCCAATCGTCAGTTCCGTACCTGGCGCTTTGTAATGAAGCTTCGCATATTTCTTCTCTGTCAACAGCTTCGCACGGCTACGGAGTGATTGATCGTGTGTATCCCATGCCGCGACAACATCTTCTTGATCCATTCGCGTTGCTGCGAAGATGGCTTGCCATAATGCTGCAACCGCATCATCACGTCCCGGGAATACTTTTTGTGCCCACGCTTCTGACGCACCTGCGACGATTGACCAGCTCACATTGTCGCTCATCACATATTGACGCCACTTCGCAAGCGCTTGTCCTGCTGCACGGTTTGCATCCGAAATACGTGACGATTCCACACCATTCAATGCATCCGGGTCATCACTGACGATTGACAAGAATGCCGTCTTCTCTTCAGCCAATTGCTCAAAACGAGCCTTCAACCAATCTGGAAACTCTTTGAACGAATCCGCTGGTGCATTGAAATAACGGATCTTCCCTGTTTCTTCGTCGCTCCAGTTGACGAACACTTGCTTCGCTCCGGCCGCATAAGCAGCCTTCACCACGTGACGGACGAGTGGTGCCTGACTGATGTCAGCACGTACTTCTAATTGTTGACCAGGTTGAATGTTCACACCTTTTTTCACAGCTAATTCTGCATAGCGTGCGAAATCTGCCTCTGTCGGCATTGAAATCTTAGACATATGTATCGTTCCTCCTTTTCAGTTATCTTTATTTTCTTAAATTTCAGGAAAAGTTGCAACCAATGCGCAAAAACGGGCATATTAGTAGATGAAGAAAGAAGGAGGAATCCAAATGGCAGATTGGAAAACAACATACACACATTTTTTAAAACAAGCGAAAGAAGACATCCGCGACCGAGAACAATTGGGCGACTTGCTCGTTCAAGGTGAACGCGCACTCGCAAAAGTCACAGTCGATGTGGCATCCAATGAAATCAGTAACATCGAGCGTGAAGAAGAACTGACACTTTACTTCCAGATGAAACAAATGCTGAATATGTTACGCGCGCTTTACAATGAACAATTTGAGATGCAACCCGATAAACAAGAGGAACTTGTTGCGGCCATCCTATACTTCGTCTCCCCATTCGATGCGATTCCAGACGATGTCCCACTCGGACTTTTTGATGATGCTCAAGTCATCGATTACGTACATGAGCAATTAGCGAGTGATATCGATCGATTCCATAATGACATGTGAGACTTGAAATGACGTAAAAGTAGCAGTACGCTTGCAGAAGACTTACAAAAAGGAGGCGTCAGGCCTAGCCATTATCTATGTATGCAAAATCTCGAAAACGGGTTGCCCTTGAAACGGTACTGTTCATCATTGCCGGGACAATCCTTCAGTCTGTCTTTGTCAGCTTACTGCTCAAACCAAATGAAATCGGTTCTGGGGGAATCGTCGGAATCACGTTGATTACGAATGAACTGTTTGGAACTCCCATCGGTTTGACACAGCTCGTGCTTAATATCCCACTCTTTTTATTGGGACTAAAATATTTGGGACGTCGATTTATCTTGATGACAGGAATTGTCGTCGTACTTTCCTCTATCCTCATCGATAGTTTGCCAGTCTTGATTCCCCCGACCCCACTCGATGATCCGCTCGTCGCTTCGGTGTTCAGCGGAATCGTTTCAGGGCTTGGACTCGCACTTCTCCTCTTTGCAGGAGCTTCCACCGGTGGACTCGACATTCTAGGGAAAGTCATATATATGAATAATCGAAACTTGTCGTTGCCTAAAATCTTTCTGACACAAGACATCATCGTCTATGTGTTGGTCTTCATCGTCTTTGACATCAAAGCTGTCATGTACGCGCTTGTGTTAAGCTTCGTCAGATCCCGTACGTTGCTTACGATTCATAAATTCTTCGCTGCCCAAAAGCAATGCTTCATCATTTGTCAAAAAGCAGACGAAATCAATTTGGTCATCAAGCAGAATTTGAAACGGGGCGTCACGATTATGGATGCGACAGGCGGATATTCGAATGATTCGAAAAAAATGCTGTACGTCGTCGTCCAGAACAATGAAATCCCACGCCTTCGTCAAATCGTGTCTGAAATCGATTCTGAGGCGTTTGTCACTGTGTCTGAAATCGATTCAGTCGTCGGGAACTTTAAAGAACACTCATATACACTGTAAATCTAAAATTTTCGACAACAATATAGATTGTTGTCGATTTTTTTGTGTAATCTTCGTTCTCCTGTTCCGATAATAAATAAGAGCCCCATACATATAAAGAAGGAGGTGCATGAGTTGTCTGTTCACTCGTTGCGCCAATACGTTCCGGCGATCCTCATCGGAACTTTTTCTACCGGACTTTTATTTTTATTTTTAACCCCGCACGACTTACTACAGATCACGTTGTTCATCTATTATCTCGTCATATCAGGGGCAGCGATTGGCTTTAGCGGAGTAGCTATCTTTAAACATAGAGGTATGCGGCGTTTTATCCATATTTTGATTAGCGCTGGAAATGTATGTTTCACGCTGTACTTACTGATGCACTATCATTCAATCAACGACAATATGCAGTCCTTGTTGTTCCTCCAAAATTTCTTTTATTTAATCATGGCTTTAATCGTCATCACGCAATCGATTGAGTTCCGTACTTTGAAACTACGCACGTTCGATTTATTCGCCCTGTTCAGTTTCCTCTTGATTGGTGGTCTTCATATTTGGTTCTTTTCAACGCAAGACGTCTCACTCGTGTCACAGTTGAGCGGATTCGAAGAGCAAATGTTACTCATTAGCCTCTATATGATGCTCGCATTCCTCTACTTAAATCGAGTCGTCTCAGCCGGTCAACAGTTCCGGATTTTATTGCTCGTCGGAATTCTTGGATTCACGATTGCTTCGATTGCAAACACGTTGGTTGTCTTTTCCGGAATTACACATGAATTGATTCATCTGTTGCAAGTCAGTAGTATCTTGACCATCTCGATTAGCTACTGGGTCGATGATGTATCGGAAGATGCACTTGCCTACGATTCCATTGTCGATTATGTGCTGTATAGTGTGGTCGTCATGATGTTTTTACTCGCTTCCGATCGCCTTCTTGGAACATCCGTAATGGACTCGATGATCGCAAATGCTGTTCTCTTGTTGCTCATTCGTCAGTTTGTCGTCTCCAAACAGAACGCACTCATCAGTCATCGCTTGCATTCCGTCAACACAGATTTGGAAGTTGCCGTGTCGACCAAGGCACATGAATTAGAAATTCGTGAACAGCAATACCGTTCGCTTTTTGCCTACCATTCAGAACCGATTTTCTTATTCGACTTGCATGGCGAAGTGTTATCTGTCAACGAGGCCGGCAGTTCTATCTTAGGACTGACAACCGAAACACTACTCGGCTCGAACATCTTAGACATCATTGAATCGAAAGACCGTGCACCTTATACCATCATTCTTCAAGAGTTGACGAACGGTCGTCCCCGAACAATCGATGTGCGTGTGATGACCGACGAAGGGGAAACACGCGTCTGGCAATTGGTCAACGTCCCAATGATCATCGAGGGAGAAGTCGAGGGCATCTACGCTATCGCTAAAGACATCACCCAGATGATCGAGCAACAAGAACAAATTCTGTATCAAGCTAAATTCGATAGTTTGACCGGTCTTCATAACCGCTACGCACTTCAAGAGCAAATCGAACGCTTGATCGAGGAAGGGCGTACGTTCACATTGATGTTTTCCGATTTAGATGGATTTAAAGAAATCAATGATCAATTCGGTCATCATATGGGTGACCAGTTATTACAACATATCGGAAAACGGCTGCGGACTGCACTCTTGCCGAACGAATATGCCGGGCGACTCGGGGGCGATGAGTTTATCGTCGTCGCGGAACATGGAGACGATGAGATGTTGACGGAACGATTGCGGCGACTTGTCTATCGTCCCCCGTATTATATGGCCGGGACACTCGTCGAAGTACATGCCTCGATCGGGATTGTCCGCTTCCCGGAGCACGGGAAAAAATTAAAGCACTTGCTCTCGAATGCCGATTTGGCGATGTATCGCGCGAAAGACAAAGGTCGTGACGAAACCGTCATGTTCGAACCAGAGTTACGGGAGGACAAAGAAGAGCGGAAAGTGTTGATGGAAGGGCTTGAAACCGCACTTGAAAAAGGCGAGATTTCACTTTTCCTTCAGCCTCAAGTGGATGCCTCGACGAAAGCAATCATCGGAGCAGAGGCGCTCATGCGCTGGCAACATAACGGTGCGTTCATTCCACCAAGCGAGTTCATTCCGATTGCTGAAGAAACGGGACATATTCAGGATTTAGGTCGTTGGATGATTCATGAGACATTCCAATTGATTCACGTATTTGAACAAGGCGACATCCATTTACCGAAACTATCGGTCAACTTATCCGTCCGTCAGTTGTTTGATGAACACTTGATTGATTACTTGAAAACATTGTTCAAACGGTTCCCGATTGAACCGTCACGCCTTAATTTTGAGTTGACAGAAACCGTGGCCGCACATCATTCGGATCGTGTATTAAATCGCATTTTAGAGTTAAAAGCACTCGGCATCAAGCTGTCTATCGATGATTTCGGGACAGGGTACAGTTCACTCGCATACCTCGTCCGTTATCCAATCGATGAACTGAAAATTCCTCGCGAGTTCACGATGCAGCTTGAAGAGAATCGCGAATATCAAATGGTCACGACGACCATTGTCGCCATGGCACGCCAACTCGGTATGGCACTCGTTGCCGAAGGCGTCGAAACCGAGTACCAGGAGACGTTCCTTCGTAAAATCGGTTGTGACTCCATGCAAGGATATCGCTATGCGAAACCGATGCCGCTCGATGAATTTGTCATTTACTACATGAAACACACAACGCCTTGAACCGGTTATTCGGTCCAAGGCGTTTTTTCATCTCATCTCGTACACTTTGACTTCTCCCGGTTTCAAATCGACCAAGAGATTCCAATTGTCATCAAACGAATGCTCCGCATACGGCCACGAATCAGGTGAATAGACCATCTCCGCAAAACGACTCGCATTCCAATTTCGACGTCTTACCCCATCAAGCGTGACGACTCCTCGTAGCGCATCTACCATGTTCGTATTCGCTACGACGAGCAATGTATCATTCGTTTCCGGTCGTAACCAAGCGAATCCAATGAATGGGGCGAACGGTTCATTTAAAACGAGCGGTTCAAAGTGATTCGGATCCACGAGCACATCCAACCATCGACGTCGAATTTCAGCCACTTGATGCATCACTTCAATCATTTCATCCCGTTCTGGATGATCCCAATGAAACTGATACGCATCAAAAAACGCGAGCTTGCCAAAATAAGGATCCGTTGGGAAGAGTTGATACGCCTCTTCCGGTCGACAATCGAGTCCAGTGTTCATCGGTTGTGTCTCATACAATTCGAGCCCCGAGTTCGTCATCGGAACCCCGTTTGGCATAAATCCGTTCAACACCGTCAACAAACGGCTTGCTTTTCGTCCGCCTTCCCGTGTCGCGAGTCGTCGTGTATCTGCCGTTTCACCTGCTGCAAATACCGGAAGAGGTAAAAAGCGTGAATCGTATAAGAATTGATGGGTTTCATGCGTGTTGAATCGCGGTTCTTTATAAAAACCATATCCGATAATCATATTATAGCCAGCGTCCTTCGCCGCCCAGGCTCCGGACTCGATGAGTTCTTCAGCGATAAAGCTGAAATTCGAATCGATGGCACGCGGTTGTTCCAAAATTCGTTGTGCTAAATCGACCGGAAGGGCATGACCCATATCAATACGCGCTCCATCTATACCGTATTCCCGTTGATAGTGAGGAATGATATCAGCGAGCATCTCCCAAAGGGGTTCATTGATCTCATTTCCTCGGAATTGATTGGATTTGATCGAGTCAAACAGGATATAAGGTGCAATGTTCGCATCGTTCACATAAGGTGCCGCTGCAAGCGGATGGTCTAAGAAAAGTCGGAAATAGGTTACGTCTGACCATGGTGGTTGCGGGTCATTGATACAATCCGAGAAAGCAGGTGCAGTTGTCAATCCGAACTCTCGTTCAATCATCGCCAATACGTTTTCTTCTGGATGCTCGAGCAACGTGTTACGCACACGATCCCACTTCTCCGCATCAATCAAGTTCGGTGCCATGGAAAACCGTCGCAAGTGTTGCCATACGTCTTCTGAGTTATACACCATCGGCAAGAAAGCAAATTCCGGTTTGACGTTCTCCCCAATGCCCGGAACATATGGCGGATGATAGTAATCGACTTCCGTCAAGGGAATCCAGTAAAACCATTCCGGGTTTTCTAAGATGAGACGGTTATCTCGGGCACACGTCCGCGGGATGACATCGATGACGACACGAATCCCTACCATGTGACAGGCCTCCACGAATGCGGCAAATTCTTCTTCGACCGTCATCTCGTCACCAGTTAACGTTTCCTTCAACTCTTCATCGATTGCGAAAAAGTCTTGCACGGCATAAGGAGAACCGAATTCACCCTTCTTGTTTTTATGGCTGTGTTGCGAAATCGGCAAGAGGAATAATGTATCGATCCCCATATAGAGAAGATGCGGAATCAATGCAAGCGCTTTCAAAAAAGTGCCTGTGTCTTTCATTCCCACTGAATTCTCCCTTTCAACGTAACCCGACCCGTCATGGTCCCATGAGGTCGATGTACGAACTTGCATGGAGTAGACCGATGCCCGTTTGATCCAATCCCCCCCGGTTTGTAAATGTCCGTCTGCAAGCGCAATGGAAGTACGATAGTCGCGACTTTCATGTGCATACGGGAAAATCGTTTTTTCAATCGTTTCCAACAAAAAATCATATGGGTTGACACGTTCCACCCCATCTCGAACCGGCTCGGAATGGAAACGCATGCGATTCCAAAGACTCGGAATCTCATAGGTAAGATTGGTTCGCTTGTTTCGTAAAACCTGGCACAGCTTGTGTAACGTCGAGTTCTCTGACATACTGACTCTCCTTATGCATCTAATTGTCTTCTCTCATCAAGAGACACTACTCTTAATGATTATACATTTCCCCGTTTTTTCCTTTTTCAAAAAAATATTTTCTGTCGTTTTTTACAAAATCATGTACGATGTAGAAGAAAGGAGGGTCACGATGTCACAACGAAAGTGGATTTTATTATGGATCAGTTTATCAATCTTATCTATTTCGATTATTTTTATTTTTATTTTTCAATTGAAAGAAACAAATGAGCGTCTCGAAACCATTCAAGGCGAACAACTCGACTCCTATGAATCGATTGAAGACGTGATGTATTATAACGTCGAACGGGCAAATGCCATCCGTGGATTACTCGCATATGAAGACCGACACTTTTTAGAGATGTACTATAGCATGTCTCGACAAGCCAAAGACCTTAAACAATCCATCATCGATGACCCGGACACACCGAGCTCTGTCCTCGATTTACTCGAACGAGATGCCATTTGGGAAAAGGAAGCCGACCGCGTTCTCGTCATCTATGAAGAAGGCGACTTAGTGAAAGCGACGGCTGTCGCAGAAACGATGACAGAACTTCGGCAAACGATTTTAGAAGATTTACGGTCTCTCAAACAAATGCAATACAAAGACATTCATAAAGAGTTGATTGCGGCAGAGAATCAAGTATCTTTCTTGACACAAGTCCTTTTCACCATCACTTTTTTACTTCTTGCTATTATTGTCATCCTCACCTTTATGTTGTTGCGCATTAAAACGCATCACGACAGAATCGAATAAAAAAAGAAGTGTCTCAGGTACAAAACCGAGACACTTCTTTCATGATGTCATACGAAGTAACCGCGTCGCGTTCGCGATGGCAAGAAGCGCCACTCCCACGTCCGCAAATACCGCTTCCCACATCGTTGCGATGCCGAACAATCCTAAAAGCATGACAAGTGCTTTGATTCCAAAGGCAAGGAAAATATTTTGCCAGACGACGCGCTTCGTTCGTTTGCTTAGCTCAATGGCCCGAATGACATCCGTTGGCGCATCATGCATCAATACCACGTCCGCCGCCGTGACTGCTGTATCGCTTCCGACGCCACCCATGACGAGACCGACGTCTGCCCGGGCCAAAGCCGCCGCATCATTCATACCATCCCCGACGAAAGCAACTTTACGCGTTCCGAGCATCCGTTCGATTGCCTCCACTTTCTCGTGCGGAAGCAACTCCCCTCGTACTTCATCCAATCCGAGTTGCTTGCCAATTTTTGTAGCGACTTCTCGACGATCTCCAGATAGCATGACCGTCTGGATTCCGATTCGTTTCAATTGTTCGATTGCAGCCATCGCATCCGGCTTTACCGTATCCATCAGTTCGATTCGTCCAAGCCAACGATTATTCTTCATCACATGTACATTCGTCCCGATTGACGAATCTGCAATCACTTGACCTAACCGTTCCATGTAACGGGCACTCCCTACATACACCTCGTCGTCACCATCTCGTGCACGGAGACCATATCCCGGCTCCTCTTGAATCGAATCAAACGATTGAACCTCCCCGGCACGACGGACGATTGCTTGCGCAAGAGGATGATTGGATGCTTGTTCGACACGGGCAGCTAACCGTAACAGTTCATCGCTAGTGATGCCGTCTGTCGTCACGATATCGGTCACTTCAAATCGCCCGGTCGTCAATGTTCCTGTTTTATCGAAGACCACTGCATCCACTTCAGTCAATGTATCAAGGAACTCGCCACCCTTTACAAGAATCCCTTGTTTCGATCCAGAACCGATCCCCCCGAAATAACCTAACGGGATTGAAATCACAAGTGCACAAGGGCAACTGATGACGAGAAAAATCAAGGCCCGGTAAATCCATTCATTCAAGTCCCCTACAAACAAGGGTGGAACGAATGCGACAAGTGTCGCCATGACTACCACAATCGGTGTGTAGACTTTTGCCAAGCGCGTGATCATTTGTTCCGTTTTTGCTTTCTTTCCATTCGCCTCTTCGACGAGAGCAATCATTTTTTGAAGGCTTGATTCAGCCGCGAGCTTTGTCGTTTCAACGATGAGACGCCCCTCGATATTGACCATACCTGCCAACACTTCCTCGCCCGCGCTAACTTGCCTTGGAACGGATTCACCAGTCAATGACGACGTATTTAAAGAGCTCGCCCCACTCACGACGAATCCGTCCATCGGGACTAGTTCTCCTGAACGAATGACGAGGTGTGACCCGACCGTTACTTCTTCCGGCAATCGTTCCATTTCCTGACCCGCCTCGAGTACACGCGCTCTGGTCGGTTTCATATTCAACAAGGACTGAATCGATTTTCGGGAGGCGCGTACCGCCCGTCCTTGCACGTATTCCCCAAGTTGATAAAACAGCATGACCGCCACCGCTTCCGGGTATTCTGAAATGGCGAATGCCCCGATTGTCGCGATGGTCATTAAAAATTTCTCGTCAAACCATTCCCGGTTCCATATGTTCCGGACCGCACCGTATACGACGTCATAACCAGCAAGTGAATATGCCGCAATATATCCTAAAATCGAATCTGTCCAAATGGCAATTGAAAAAATAAAAGCGGCCATAAGGAATCTCCAAAGCGTCCAATCTCGTTCTTCGGTTTGATCGTCGTCTTGTTTTACAAACTTCGCTCCCGGTTCAATCCGTTCCATCGTCTGCTCAATCGACTGAAGCGTCTTGTCACGGTTTGACGGGTCCACCCACTCAATCACCATACGACTCGTCGCAAAATCAATTTGACAAGATGCGACTTCTTCACGTTTCGATACATCTCGCTCAATCTTAGCTGCACAATTCGTACAGGTAATACCGGACACAGGTAATACGTCTCGATTTCTCATGATATCCCCCTAACATTCAAACGTTCATTTGAATATATCGTAACGTGAATTTTAATCGAAGACAAGTACCAAAAAAATGACCGTCCCTATTCGAGGGACGGTCATTGGACTTAAACGTCTTTTTGTTCTTCACTATGCGTCAATGCAATTTCAACGAGCTGTCTTACGTGTTCATCATCCAATGAATAATAAACGACTTTCCCTTCTTTACGATACTTTACCAACCCTTGTTCGAGTAACGTCCGCAAATGGTGAGATGCGGTCGCGTTGGAGTGGCCAATAACGGCGGCCACATCGCATACACATAGTTCGTGTTCGAGCGTCAACACATACAGCACTTTTAAACGGGTCGGATCAGCGAATGCTTTAAACAAACGACTGACTCGAGGCGCATCTAATTGCGCCAAGGCGGTTTGTAGCGTTGGAACGTCCTCAGATTGAATCCCAATCGTTTCACACTGTGGCACTTTCATTTTTTTCACCTCGTCTTTTGATGAGTATAGTGTAGCAAAAAATCCTGAATATATCTGTTATATATTATAGTTGACTTTACGCCATCTGTTATAATACAATCATGACAACAACCAATACCGTGACACATCTACGAAGGAGGCATTTTCATATGAATGAATGGGCAAGCCGACTCGAATCATCTGTCGAGTTTTATCAAAAACTACCGGACAAAACGTGCCAGGAATGCGGGAAGCATATGGATGAACAGTGCGAGTCATACGAAACGACTTGTGCTTCATGTACCGAGAAGCTTCAACTTGCAGAATAAAACAACGCCCCTTCGAAATGGAAGGGGCGTTGTTTTAGATTGACCATCCGATATAAGCAGCCAGTATTCCAAACAGATATGTCGCAAGGAGATAAAGTCCGAATCGAATCCAGTCTTTTGTCGCAAACCGCATCAATTCAAGTTTCAAAGTCGAAAACGTCGTAAACGACCCTAAAAATCCAATCCCTAAAAAGAGAAGGAGCGACGGATGGCTCGTGTGGGCATATAAATACCCAAGACCAAACGAACCCGACACATTGACGAATAATGTTGCAAATGGAAAGGTGGAATCAGACCACCGTTTCATCAGTTGACCGATAGCAAAACGACACATCGCACCAAAAAAGGCACCTGTCGCAATCCACATGATTGTCACCCTATTTCACCTCAACTTTTCGTCTCACGCCGACACGATAACCAAGCCATGAGCTCCCGAGTCCAAGCGTGATACTCAAAAAGACGTATAGAAGCGCCAGCCCTATCCGACTTTCGTCTAATAATCGAATCGTTTCAACGCTAAACGTGGAGAATGTAGTGAAGGAACCAATCATTCCAGTCCCCACAATGGTGACGAATTGAGGAGAAAGTTTACCCGTTCGAAGAAACATGTGAGTCAACCACCCCAACAAAAAACTACCGATGAGATTGATGAGCAATGTCGAAACCGGGAATGCGCTCGGTCCAATCGAATCGATCATCATACCAAGGCAATAGCGTGCCAAAGCACCGACCGCCCCTGCCAATCCGACATATATGTAAATCATCCAACTCCTCCTCCACGAAAAAGACACCTGCTAGGCAGGTGTCGATTGAACTGACTTCATTATACCAAGCTGACGCTTCTTATGAAATAGCTGCGGGGGCCAATACGGCTTCGATTGCTTCGAATGCTTGGTCGAGTTCTTCTTTCGTGATCACAAGCGGTGGTGCCAATCGAATCACGGTTTCATGTGTTTCTTTACAGAGAAGTCCCCGCTCTTTTAGCGCCTCACAATAAGGACGAGCCGACTCCGTCAACTCAATGCCGATAAAGAGTCCACGTCCGCGAACGTCACGAATCATCGGATTGTCGATCGACTTCAAGCGATCCATGAAGTACGTCCCGAGTTCTAGCGAACGTTCCGGTAGGTTTTCTTCTTCTAACACTTCAAGAGCCGCGACGGAGACAGCCGAAGCAAGCGGGTTTCCACCAAACGTCGACCCGTGCGAGCCTGGGTTGAAGACCGAAAGAATCTCCTGGTCAGCTGCAACACATGAGATTGGGAAGACTCCGCCTCCGAGTGCTTTGCCGAGAATATACATATCCGGTGTGACGTCTTCCCACTCGATGGCAAACCACTTTCCAGAACGACCAAGTCCAGACTGAATTTCATCTGCGACGAAGAGGACATTATGTTCTTTACAGAGCTCAGATGCCCGCTTCAAATAACCAGCCGGCGGAATGATGATTCCAGCTTCCCCTTGAATCGGTTCAACGATGAACGCAGCTGTATTCTCTGTGATCGCCGCTTCGAACGCGTCGATATCACCGTATGGCACAACTTTGAACCCTGGCAATAATGGTCCGAATCCACGCTGATATTCCGCTTCTGTCGACATCGACACAGCAGCCATCGTCCGTCCATGGAAGTTTCCTGAGCAGACGATGATTTCAGCTTGTCCCGGAATACCCTTCACGTCATATGCCCAACGACGTGCTGTCTTCACGGCCGTCTCGACCGCTTCTGCACCCGTGTTCATCGGTAACACCATCTGTTTCTTTGTAAGCGTTACCACTTTGTCGTAAAAACGTCCGAGTTGATCGTTATAAAAGGCGCGCGACGTCAACGTGATCTTATCCGCTTGATCTTTAAGCGCTTGGATGATCTTTGGATGACAGTGTCCCTGATTGACAGCAGAGTATGCACTTAACATATCCATGTAGCGATTCCCCTCAGGATCGGTTACCCAAATCCCTTTCGCCTCCGAAATAACAATCGGTAGTGGATGATAGTTATGTGCCCCGAACTTCTCTGTCAATTCAATCACATCATGTGTTTTTGACATATTGTTTCCCCCTTATTCAAAACTATCTTACTCTTTCAGTATATGACGTCCCTCTTTCTTTTGACAATGACGAACTTAAGCATTCCTTGAATTGGCAAAATCAGGTACACTGACATTAGAATATGCATTTAGCATGACAGATTGGAGGAAATGATGTGGCTTCATTGCGTGATTTACCAGTAGATGAATTCATCGATGCTTTATCTGTTCCGTGTTGTTATATTTCTCAAGATGGTACGGTCCTATTATGGAATACGCATGCCGAAGTTTTATTCGGCTGGGAACGTGACGAAGTCCTCCATCAACCGCTGCCGGTCGTCCGGCAATTAGATCATGCTCTCGAAACATGGTCTCCGCTCCTCCTTCAATATCCATTCTCGACAACGGCGATGACGCCGTTTCAACATAAAGATGGCTCCGTCATCTATGCGACTGCCTACCTGCAATCTTTTTCGCTCGAAGGGATCTATGGTTATTTTTTAGCGTTTCTCCCAAAAGGATTTGGACCGCTCATCAGTACAGAACAGTTCAATCTACTTCATCATTTTCAAGAGATGATCAAACAGTCCACACATTACTTGGCGACAAATGCGAAAGGCGAGATTGTAGACATCAATCCTTCGTTATGCCGTCTACTCGATGCGACGGAGCAACAGCTAATCGGACGCGAATGGTTCGAACTCATTCATGATTCAAGTGAACAAGACGGGATTTCGCGTAACGTTTTAAAATCACTGGCGACCAATCGGATTTGGAACGGTGAGATGCCGATCTCCTGTAAGCAACATGAGTCAGAGCCGTGTTGGCTTAACTTGACCGTCGTACCGATTGTTAGTGAGAAGAATGAAGTGATTCAATATACCGCATTCGGATTTGATGTGTCGGAAAAGAAGCGCCTTGAAAAAGAAGTCCAGTTCCTCGCTTATCAAAATGAGTTGACTGGACTTTATAATAAAAAAGGGTTTTTACGTCGCTACGACTCAATCCTTCGACAAATCGATGAGCGAGAAGGTCTCCTTCATATTGCCTTGTTTGATATCGACCGCTTCAAAATTATCAATGAGTCATTCGGGTCTCGCGTTGGGAACGAACTTCTCATCCAAATCAAAGAGCGCGCACTGCATCTCATTCCGGAGTCCGCTCTTTTATTCCATCCTACGGGCGGACTGTTCGGTGTCATGTTCTTCGAGGAATCGAAAGAAGAAGTGTTCCAAGTACTCCGACATCTGCAACACGAACTGCAACGTCCGTTCCGGATTTACCATCACTCCATCATGGTATCGATTTCGATCGGATGCGTATTTTATCCGTCTTCGACAAGTTCACTCGAGGAACTGTATACACGTGCTGAAAGTGCCCTCTTCAAAGGGAAACAGATCGGCGTCGGTACGATTCAATTTGTGACAAAAGATATGGATGCCGCTTTCTCGAGACAAATCCATATTGAGAAGGCGATGTACCGAGCCCTTGAAGAAAAGCATTTTTATCTTGAGTATCAACCAAAGTTTGAACTCGCCACAGACCGGCTCATCGGTTTTGAGGCACTCCTTCGTTGGCATCACGACGAACTGGGACAAATTCCGCCTTCAGAGTTCATTCCGCTCGCGGAAGAGATGGCACTCATCGTTCCCATCAACAACTGGGTCATCTTAGAGGCAACGAAACAACTGAAAGCCTGGAAAACCGAGTTCGATCAACCGCTCTCGATGGCAATCAACATTTCGCCTAATCAATTCCGAAGCGACAGTTTTTTGAATACGTTACGAAACATCAAGCAACAACTCCAGCTCGACCCGGCAGACGTCATTTTGGAGATCACGGAAAGTCTTGTCATGCAACAAACTGATGAAATCATCGAACGCATGGAACAAATCAAGCGCTTGAACTATCGACTGTCGATTGACGATTTCGGAACAGGCTTCTCGTCCTTGCAGTATTTGAAGTCCTTCCCGGTCGATGAACTCAAAATCGATAAAGTCTTTCTCGATGATTGGATGGCGTCCAAATCTCATCTCCTCGATGTCATCGTCCATCTTGGGAAGAGTTTAAATCTCCACGTCGTCGCAGAGGGAGTCGAAGATGAAGAGATGTTGGCACACTTAAAGTCGACAGATTGCGATTCTTTCCAGGGCTATTTATATGCGAGACCTGCTTCACCAAGTGTAATCGAACAATTACTCCGATCATCAAAAAACTCACCGAACGCTTGAGGCGCCGGTGAGTTTTCTTATAGGGCGATTGTGGCTGTCCAAAGCCCATAAATGCCATAGGTCGCACATAATAGAATAATCAAGGCAATCAACGACTGGGTACGGGTCAAAAATGGTCGTCCTTGTTCCCGTTCGGCCAAAAGAAAGACGAAGATGCCGGGTGCATATAGAATCATCGCAATCAAGACATACTCGACTCCCGAAGCATAGAGCAACCAGGCGGCGTATAGCGAGGCAATCCCGGAAACGACCATCATTCGTAGCGACGTCGTCCGCTTCGCCTCCATCCATCCATAGAGTGCCGAGAATAGATAAGGAACGAGTGCTGCGATTCCGGCGATGCTTGAAAGCACGAGATACGTCTGTTCTGAAAACAAGGCGATGGCCGTGACCACTTGAGTGAACGCTTGGGTGATGAATAGCGCGTTCACTGGTGTCTCGTTCGCATTCAAACGGTGAAATACTTTCGGAAACACCCCATCCCGGCTCGCCACGTACGAAATCTCCGTCGCTAAAATCGTCCAGCCGAGCAATGCGCCTGTTAATGATACGAGCAGTCCGATGTTAATCAATGTTGCGCCGAACGGGCCGACGACCGCTTCTAACACATATGCCATCGACGGTTCAGGCAACGCAGCGAGTTGCTCCTGTGTCATGACACCAAACGAGAAGATGGAAATCATCATGTAAATCACTAACGTCCCAATCAGGCCAATGACCGTGGCACGTCCGACATCTTTTTTGTGACGTGCACGCGATGACAATACGACCGCTCCCTCGATCCCGACAAATGCCCAGAGTGTGACGAGCATCGTCGACTTCACTTGTGGAAACACATCCGCCCAAACAAACCCTGTTTCTCCCCAAAAATCGACTTGGAACGTATCTATTTTAAACGCGAATAGGATCAACACAATGAACAAGATAATCGGGACGAGTTTCGCAATCGTTGTCACGATATTGAGAAGTGCCGCTTCACGCATCCCACGTGAAATGAGCCAAAATAAGCCCCAAATCAAAACGACACTCACGAACAAGCGAAACAGTCGGTGTTCTGCTGAGAATATAGGAAAAAAATAAGCCAATGTACTGAAAATCAATGTGATATTGGCTACCGTCCCAATCCAGGCCGACATCCAGTACCCCCATCCGCTGTTGAATCCCACAAACTTCCCGAAACCTTCACGGGCATAGGCGTAAATTCCGCCTTCTAGCTCTGGTCGCGTGTTTGCTAAAAACTGAAACACGAAGGCGAGCATAATCATGCCGACACCCGTAATCCCCCATCCAATTAAAACTGGTCCGACCCCTGCCCCTTGTGCCATTGCACCAGGCAGGTTAAACGCACCTCCACCAATCATGGTCCCGACGACCATTGCCGCAAGACCGAAAAAGCCGATTCCGGCTGAATGTTGTTTCAAGTTAACGCCTCCACTACTATCCTATCTGTACGAATAACTATACAAAAATATTGTATAATCATTCGTTGATTTTTCTATTCTACTTCCTGAAAGGATTGATGAATAGTCATTCTAAATAAGTTTATATTTTCGGATAATTTGAAAAATTCCGTTGCATATTCATGTCAGATGTAGTTTAATTACAACATATTCTAAATTATCAGAATTTTCGGGAGGTTGTATGATGCGTAACAAAAAATGGTTAGCGTTATCGGGGGTCGCATTATTGGCGACGGCTGCTTGTAGCACAGGAGATGACTCATCAAGTTCAGAAGGTTCATCTTCGAGCGATGCGAAAAAAGAAATCACAATGGTATCGGCGACGGACTTGCCGCAGCTCGATCCGACACTGACAACAGACTCGACATCGATCATCGTGACAAACAACGTGTTCGAAGGATTGTATCGTCTAGATGAGAACAACCAACCGACACCGGGGATTGCCGAAGATGTCGAAGTATCTGAGGATGGACTTACATACACGTTCAAGTTACGTGACGCAAACTGGTCAGACGGTTCTCCAATTACAGCTGAAGACTTCGTTTACTCTTGGAAACGTGCCCTCAATCCTGAAACAGGTGCGGAGTATGCCTATATTCTTCAAGACTTGAAAAACGCGAACAAAATCCTTGCGGGTGAAATGTCGCTCGACGACCTCGGCGCAAAAGCGATTGACGAAAAAACGCTTGAAGTACAATTGGAAGCACCAGCTCCTTATTTCTTAGGTTTGACTGGATTCCCAACGTATATGCCGCAAAAACAAGAGTACGTCGAAGAGCAAGGCGAAGAGTTCGCAACATCTGTCGACAAGACACTCTATAACGGACCTTACGTCTTGAGCGAGTGGCAAGACAATGCAGGATGGGTGTACAAGAAGAACCCTGAATATTGGGATGCTGAAAACGTCAAGATGGACACGATCAACGTCAAAGTCGTAAAAGACGTATCGACTGGGGTCAACTTGTTCGAGTCGGGTGAAGCGGACTACACGCTCCTCTCTTCTGAATTCGTTCCGCAATTCGAAGACAGCGACGAGTTCAAAACGCGTGCCGATGCTCGAATCAACTTCCTTCGTTTCAACCAAAAGAACGAAGCGCTCCAAAACGTCAACATCCGTGAAGCACTTGCGAAAGGATTCGACAAACAGAGTGTGACAGATGTCATCTTAACAGATGGATCGCAACCGGCGAACTATATCGTAGCGAAAGACTTCACGTTCACAGAAGACGGAGCTGACTTCCGTGAGAAGTATCCAGACCTCCTCAACTACAACGTAGATGAAGCAAAAGCCGCGTGGGAAAAAGGATTAGAAGAATTAGGTGTTGAAACAATCGAACTCGAGTTCCTCTCACGTGACGAAGAAGCGTTCAAGAAAGTGAACGAGTTCATCAAAGGCGAACTTGAGAAGAACTTGCCTGGTTTGACACTTAACATCAAACAGCAACCGTTCAAAAACTTCCTTGATCTTGAAGGGAAAGGCGAATATGACGTTTCTGCAGCTGGTTGGGGCCCTGACTATCAGGATCCGATGACATACCTCGACATGTGGGTCACAGACGGACCGTTTAACCGTATGGAGTACTCGAATGACGAATACGATCAGTTGATTCAATCTGCGAAGAAAGAAGCCGATCAGATGAAACGTTGGGAAGCAATGCAAGAAGCAGAACGCATCCTTCTCGAAGAAGACTTTGCCATCGCTCCGATTTATCAAAAAGGTGAGGCATACTTAGAGCGTTCAAACATCGAGAACATGTACCGTCACCCGTTCGGTGCCGATGCAAGTTTCAAGTGGCTTGACGTGAAATAATGATTGTAACCTCCTTGATTCCTACATGGACCAGGGAGGTTTTTCTGTCGTGAAAGTCTCTCTATAAAGAGTTTGACACTGCGGTTCACCTTATTAGCTGTCACGATCTGCATCATGAATGTATCTGGATTGGATGACAAGCACATCTACTTCGCCTCCATTTTGGTTGCTCGAGACACCTTGGTTTTCTTTGTACGTCATTCATCTTCATTACCACAGCCTATCACTGTACATCATAGTTCCCTTTTGGTTCATTCTCGGTAAACTACTCGACCGTCTCACTTATGCAGTGACAACCGCACATAAAAAATGACTTCCATCGATTTGATGGAAGTCATTTTCATATATCACGCCTCACGCTTTGCGCGAAGTTCTGCAGGTACTTTCCCACGTTTTGAAATCACTTCTGCGATTCCAACCAATACGATGAACGAAATCAATGCAGCGAAGAATCCGATCCAAATCGACGCTGTAATCCCGAGCACCAAGTAACCAATCGCCGAGATGACCGCTGCAAGAATAGCGTACGGCAATTGTGTCACCACGTGGTCGATATGGTGTGAGCCCGCTCCTGTTGAGCTGAGAATCGTTGTATCTGAGATTGGTGAACAGTGGTCACCGAACACCGCTCCGGCCAATACAGCCGCAAGTGACGCGAGAAGGAGTTCTGGTTCAACGGCCATGATCAAGTCGGCACCGATTGGAAGCATCAAACCAAATGTTCCCCAACTCGTTCCTGTCGAGAATGCCATGATTCCGGCAATCAAGAAGAGAAGGAGTGGCAAGTAAGATGCAGCGATTGTATCTGTCACGAAGCTCGCCAAGTATTCACCAGTCTTCATGTCGCTGATGACCGCAATGATTGTCCAAGCAAACAAGAGAATCAAGACAGCCGGCCACATGGCACGAACGCCTTCCCATGCCGCTTTTCCATAGTCACGTGTTGGGATTTTACGACCAATGAGAAGCAAGAATGCGACAATCAAACTGATGACAACACCCGCAACGAGTGAGCGTGTCACGTCTGTCGATTCGAAGGCTCCAATCAACGAGAAGTCTTGACCGTCAGCCGCGAGCGCTTGACCACCCGTGTAAAGCATCGCTGACACTGTCGCGATGATAAGCGTGATAATTGGTACGATCAAATCACGTACTTTTCCACCTTCGTGCTCGTGTAAATCTTCGCTCATTCCCATCGGCTTTCCTTTTGCCGAATCATACAACTCCCCTTGGAGGGCACGAAGTTCGTGCGTGCGCATCGGTCCGATGGCAAGTCCAGTGAATGCCACATATGCTGTCAAGAGTAGTGCGAAGACGGCATAGAAGTTCATTGGGATGATTTGAATGAATGCAGAGAATGACGAATAGCTGTCAATCGAGTATTTTGCCAAAATACCTGCGATGATGGCGATGATATATGCACCCCAACTTGAAAGCGGGCTGATGACACAGACAGGTGCTGCCGTTGAGTCAATCATGTAAGCCAACTTTGCACGTGAGATGTTTTTACGGTCTGTGAGTGGACGACTGATGTTTCCGACCGCCAAGCTATTGAAGTAGTCATCGATAAAAATCAAAATACCAAGTCCGAATGAGACGAGACGTGCACCGCGTGCTGTCTTGACGTTCGCCGCAGCCCATTCACCAAATGCGCGTGCGCCACCTGACGTTTGAATGATTGACGATAAAATCCCGAGAAGGAGCAAGAACGCAATCAACAAGACGTTCCATTCGTTGATGGCTCCATCCGCCCAGAATAAAGCGATGATGTTCGACCACAAGTATTGAATCGAATCAATTGGATTGAAGTTATGCAAGAGAAGGACTCCTGCGATAATCCCGACACCGAGTGATGGGATGACCTTTCGTGTTGTGATTGCCATAATAATTGCAAGTAATGCCGGTACGAGTGAGAGTACCGATGTTGAATAATCTACCATGCTGAATTCCTCCTTTTTTATTAGGATGAGGCCCCCCTATGCTTAAAAAAACGCAAAGCGAGGGCATCGGCAACAAAGCCGACACCCTCGCTGGATGTTCCGTCTTTCTTAGCCGACTTGGAGCGCTCCATACGTAAATATGTATGGCAGTCCGACGGGTATTTCCCGTCAGCCCAGCACAACCCCACGGACATGGTGTTGCACTTCGGCGATCCTGCCTTTTTGTAGTCCTCATCGTTGTCATCCTCCGACTACTTACTCATCAGCATCGCACCTCTACCTCATCGATAGCACGAATATTCATTTAAAGTTACGTCTAAATTATCACAGGTTGGTGTCACATATCAATAGTTTTTTTCATCACGAATGATTCGCTTCAAGACAGCGAGTGCTTCTTGGTCATTCGTTTCCACCGCTTTAAAGAAATCGTTGAAGAAGTGATACAACACGAATCGGTCAGCGTGAGACTTCGTCTGTTCTTTAATCGTAGAGAAAATAAGTCGTCGTAAACGACGTTTTGTCTGTGTTTCTTCTGGTAGTTCTTCGCATCGGTCCTTGAAAGCACGATATACAGAATTGATCAATTCCTCATGTTCATCATACGACCGATTGTAAGCAACTTGTTCCATCTGTAATATCCCCCCTTTCAATGTTGACCCGATGAAACTTGACGTAACTATACCAACTTCCCGTCACGCATTCAATCGTTATCGGCGGTTCTTAACAAAAATCATACGTTAGACCGAGTCAAGCGTTGATGAATGAGAACGTGGTCACGTCGAACAATCCCATATCGGTCAATTTCAAGTCAGGAATGACCGGTAAGGCGAGGAAGGACATCGTCAAATACGGATTGAAATGACGATGGGCTCCCACGACATCTAGCGCATCATTGAGCTGTTCCAGAATCTCTGCCACTTCACGATATGGTCGCTTCGTCATCAGTCCACCAATCTCGAGCGGAAGGACGGCAAGCACTTCTCCTTCCGATACGGCGACGACCCCTCCCCCTACTTTTTCAAGAGTTCTCGCCGCGAGCAACATGTCTTCCGGGCTGACCCCGGCGACGACCAAGTTATGGCTGTCATGGGCAACCGTGGCTGCTAGGGCACCTCGTTTCAAGCCGAATCCCGTTACCGGGGCAAGAGCCATATGGCCTGTCCCATGATGGCGTTCGATGACGGCAAGCGTCGCGATATCCTGCGATAAATCTACGCCTGATGCGTCTGGTTGGAACGTGAGACGCTGTCGTTTCGTCAACAAGCTGTTCGGAAGCACTTGAATGACATCGATTTCTTCTTCACTTGCGGCAAGTCGGAACGACTCGGCGGTCAATTCGGGTAAAGCGAGCTCACCTTTCATCGGTTTTGGCACTTCAATCCCTTCCGATTCAAACGTCGCATTCCCCTTCTCCGCAACGAGCGTACCATTCACATAGACTTGTTCGATTTTTACCGATTCGACGTCTGACAAGATAACGAAGTTCGCCTTCTTACCAGGTGCAATGGCCCCGACCTCTTTTAATCCATAGGCCTCTGCGGCATGTAGACTTGCGATGGCATAGGCCGTTTCCGGCTTAACCCCTTGCTTGATGGCGGTACGGATGTTGTAGTCGATTCCACCTTCCGCGACCAAGTCATCCAAATGCTTATCATCCGTACAGAAAAGGAAGCGGTGGGCATTGCTTTCCGTAACGGCTAGGCTCACCTTCTCCACGTTTCGAGCAACGGACCCTTCCCGAATTTGAACGTAGAATCCACGTCGCACTCGTTCAATCGCCTCTTCCGCAGTCGTACATTCATGATCCGTCATGATTCCTGCAGAACGATAGACGTTCAATTGGTCTGGGCCAAGTCCCGATGCGTGTCCGTCGACCACTTTACCCGCTTGTTCCGTCTGCGCGATCTTTTGAAGCATGTCTTCACTTCCAGCTTCAACTGATGGATAGTCCATGACTTCACCTAGGCCATGCACCCCTGGATCTCCTAAAAACGGTACCAAATCTTCTGCATACAGTTTTGCGCCCGCATGTTCAAATGGTGTCGCTGGTACACAACTCGGAAGCATCATCCGAACGTCGAGTGGAAGTCCTTTCGCATCTGCTAACATGTACTCAATCCCGAGTGCTCCGTTCACATTCGCAATCTCATGAGGGTCAGCAATCACCGTTGTGACACCAAGTGGTAAGACTGCTTTCGCAAATTCATGCGGGGGGACCATCGATGACTCGATATGGACGTGGGAATCGATAAAGGACGGTGCAAGCGTCCACGTCGGATCGTGATACTCGACCTCTCCATCGTACCCTTCCCCAATAGCCACGATATATCCTGCGTCGATGGCGACGTCTGTACGAATCGTCTCACGACTGTACACGTCAATCACTGCGACGTCTTTAAAGACGACGGCCGCTTTCTTTTTCTTTGCGGCGATGTCAATCAAATGTTGTTTCTCCATCTCTCGATCTCCTTATTCAATGTATTTTAACTATCTTACCAAGAATATTCTTTTCGTTGCAATTTCTTTTTCAAGTTGTGCGACAATGATAACATATCTTTCTGAAAGGGGTTACAACGATGCAATACAAATTAGGAGAGTTGACACCAAAAGTCGATCCGACGACTTATCTTGCACCAGGGGCACACGTGATTGGAGACGTGACCATCGGTGCTCACTCGGGAGTATGGTTCAATACCGTCATCCGTGGAGACGAAGGACCCATTCAAATCGGTTCATACGTCAACATTCAGGATGGTTCGATGATTCATCAATATGAAGGCTCACCGACAATCATTCATGATCGCGTCTCGATTGGCCATATGGCGATGATTCACGGCTGTGAGATTGAAGAAGATTGCTTGATTGGCATGCACGCTACCGTACTCGATGGGGCGAAGATTGGAAAAGGGTCCTTTGTCGCTGCCGGTGCGCTCGTCACACCAAACATGCAGATTCCTGAAGGGGTGATGGTCATGGGCGTCCCAGCAAAAGTCGTTCGTCCATTAAACGATGAAGATCGTTTTATCATGGAGAGAACGGTAAAGAAATATGCCAAGCGTGCCGAACAATATAAGCAGTCATGCGTTCCAGTTCGCGAAATCCAACAATTGTGAAAGCGTTTACAAGATTCATAAAATGTTAACGTTTCTCTCGAATTTTCTACATAGTTCCTTTGTATACTGAAGTTGTAGCCAAGCTGATGTATTGAAAGGAGCCCACTCTATGTATCCGAACCATGATCAACTCATGCTAGACCTGTATGCCTCGTCCATCAATCCAAGTTATGGCCTTCATATCGATGATTCATTCGATGATGCCCTTCATGGCGCACATCGAGAGGTTTGGGAACGTATGCATTTGGATAATAGTAGAGAAGAAGATTCTAAAAATGGAGGAACGACTGGATGATTCCAACGACTGTGATTCAAGATTGGCTCGCAACAAAATTAAAGCGATAACTGACCGATATATAGAGCAAGCGAGCGAAGGGATTCCCCATCGCTCGCTTTTTATTATTCAAACATGATGAGATGCGAATCAATCGGTTGTCGCGCTTTCGGTGTAGGGATATCTTCTGTGTCATATTTCCCGATTTGCAGGAGACCGATAAACGTCTCCCCTTCCGCCCCAATCATTTCCTTCAACCTTGCATCATCAAACAGTCCACCCGTCCGCCAGACCATTCCGATCTCACGCTCACTTAAGAGCAGCTGAACATTTTGAATGAATGTCGCCGTCGCGAGTAACGCGTCACGATTCCCTTTGTCCGTTTCAAAATGTTTTGCCGTCACATACATACAGGTTGCCGCATTTAAAATCCGTCCCGTCACCTTTTCGCGTTGCCCTTCTGACGCCTCCGAGAAGGCTGGTTCGAGCGCATCGAGTAACACTTGCTTCCCATCCCCATTGAACACATACACGTTCCATGGTTCGACTTTATTGTGAAATGGTGCATGATGTGCCGATTGCAACACTTCATAGAGCACTTTCGTATCGATTGGTGCTTCTTTGAACATACGGACCGTACGTCTTTCTTCAATTAGCTTTTGTGCTGCTGTCTTTGTCATGACCGTCACTTCCCCTTTTTTTCTCTTCTCTATCATAATTGAAAAACGTTCTCATTTCAAAATCAAAAAAAAGACTACAGATTGCTCTGCAGTCTTACGTTGATTGTCCAATGACCTCACATGCCACCAAGTCTTCAAACGTTTGGCGACGAACGACAAGTCGATGTGCCCCGTCCTTCACGAAGACAACAGCTGGACGAAGCATCTGGTTATAGTTGCTCGCCATGGAGAAATTGTACGCTCCTGTTGCTTTGACAAGTAATAAATCACCTGGTGTGACAGGGGGGATCAATGAGCGGTTCGAGATGATGTCTCCCGACTCACAGCACGCTCCGACTATTTTTGCCTCGAGCGTCTTCTCTTCATTCATCCGAGTCGCTGCCACGACCTCATACTCCGCGTCATACAATGCCGGACGGATATTGTCCGTCATCCCGCCATCGACAGACACGAATGTACGAACGCCACTCACTTCTTTGACGGTCCCCACCTCATAAAGCGTGGCACCCGCATTGGCGACGAGCCAACGTCCCGGCTCAATCCCGATTTTCGGAAGTGGCAATTCACGTGCCTCGACCTCCTCGACCAACGTCTCCATCACTTGCTCCATCGTCTGGGCAAAATCGAGATATTCGTCTTCATCCAAGTAAGCGACGCCGAATCCCCCACCGATGTTCAAGACGTCCGTCGTATAGCCGGTTTCCTGACGAATCGTATCCATGAAGCGCACCATCGTCTTCACCGTGTTGATGAAGAGGGTCGGATCTTGAATTTGAGAACCGACGTGACAATGGATTCCCTTCAACTGTAAGTGCTCGGCTTCTAACGTTGCACGAATCGCGTCTAAATACGTGTCGTCATGCGTCGGGAAACCGAATTTTGTATCAACCCCACCCGTTTGAATCGCCGCATGGGCACCCCCGACAACTTGAGGCACAATGCGGAGAAGCACATCGACTTCGCGATTGTATTCAGCCGCAAGTCCTGACAAGAGGCTGATCTCCCGCATATTGTCGATGGTAAAGTGTGTAATCCCCTGTTCGAGAGCATACGTGATGTCAAGAATCGTCTTGTTCGATCCATGAACGTGAATGCGCTCCGCCGGTACACCGGCATGCAGTGCCACGTACATCTCACCCCTTGAGACGACATCGACACTTAACCCTGCGGCCATCACTTTTTCATAAACGGCCGCAATCGATAATGCTTTTGACGCGTATAACGCATACGTGTTCGGATACTTATCTAGAAACGCATTCTGGACAATTCTAAGGCGACGCTCTAGTTCTGGCTCACTCATGATGTATAAAGGTGTCCCGTACGTCGCTTGAAGTTCACGGACGGACACGCCTTCGATCAAACATTCTGATTGATTGGTGGTGTACATACAATTCCTCCTTCAAAGCGATGTGGGACACGCCACGAACGGGCACAGAGCTGTTCTGAGTTGTTGGCATAGCCAACACGTGTCACGTCATCGATTTTCGTCTCGATTCCATATAATGTGACGCGGTCGCCGATTTGTACGTCTTCGTCGACTTTGATGAAGCTATGGCTCATAAAGATGTTACTGATGAACGGGTATGCTTTCCCTGCGATGTGAACAGGCAAGTGACGTCTCGCCCGCATCAATCCATCCCCATATCCGACAGGTAAGACAGCAATCCGTTCTTTCGATTCCACGGTATATCCCGTTCCATACCCGACATGAGCCCCCGCTTCGATGTCGTGGACGGCAACCACTTCTGTCTCCCAATAAAACGCAGGTACGAGCCACTCAACCGGCTCAACCGATGAATAACCGTATAAGAAAATACCGACACGCACATGTGTGCAATGGTGCAAGCGCGAGTCGTCTTGAAGCGCGGCCGCACTATTTGCCGCATGGATCAGTTCAAACGTATGACGTTCCATCAAACGTGTCGACCAGTCGGCAAAGCGTTCGACTTGGACGCTATGCTCGACTTCGGCATTGTCCGCATCCGCGAGCGGAAAATGTGTACATAGTCCGACAAGGTTCAATCCTTCATTTTGGCAGAAGGCAACGATCCGTAGCGCTTCTTCAAACGATTTGGCACCGAATCGGTTCATGCCGACGTCTAATTTCAAATGAAGGCGAACGCCATCGAGATGCTCACGCTGTGAAACGAGCCATTCATACGATCCGATTGCGACGTCAAATTCATGGGTATGCACGTGTTCCCACGTGTATATCGGATTCATGACGAGGACGCGAGCCGACTCTGCATGCGCTCGCACTTCAATCGCTTCTTCTAACGTGGTCACCATGAAGTGACGGACTCCTTCATCATACAAAGTCGTCACAACTGGCTCCATTCCTAGGTTATAGGCATTGTTTTTCACGACCGCAAACACGGGGCGCCCGAGCGCTTCAATCCGGCGTTTGTTTTCGCGAATCGCATTTAAGTCAATTGTGACTCCCATCGTGCAAAACTCCTTTACTCTGTTACTGCTGATTTCACGAACGTGATCCAATCGCGGTGTTCCGGAAGCTGTCCTGTTACGGCTTCACGATAGCGTGTCAACATTTCTGTCGCAACCGTCTGGACACCTCCACCAATCGAGATATGGTCGACCTCGATGACGCTCGTCACCTCGGCTGCCGTTCCCGTTAAGAAGATTTCATCAGCCACATAGAGCTCATCGCGTCCGATATGGCGCTCGACGATTTCATAGCCGGCCTCGCGAGCCAATTGCATCACCGTTTGACGTGTGATGCCATCGAGTACAGAACAGTCAAGGGACGGTGTCGTAATCGTTTTTCCTTTCACGAGGAAGATGTTCGCGACACTCGCCTCACTGACGTTTCCGTTCATATCAAGGGCAATCGCTTCGTCGAATCCGTCACGGAGCGCCTCTCCTTTTAATAGCTGTGAGTTCATATAGTTCGATGCCGCTTTCGCTTGCATTGGCATCATTGTAGAAGACACGCGGCGATACGAGGCCACTTTCGCTCGAATCCCGACCGTCTTGTTGAAGTATTCACCGAGCGGCCAACACGAGATGGCAACATGTACCTTCGTCTCAGCAGTCGGCATAAGTGCCTGCCATGGTGTTCCAAGGAAGACGAACGGACGGATGTAGCATGCTTCAAATCCGTTTCGCTCAATCAATTCCATCGTGGCTTGTTCGAGTTCATCTACCGTATACGGTAGCGTGACGTGGTAGTATGCACACGAGCGAACAAGTCGCTCCAAGTGTTCACGTAATCGGAAGATAGCAGGACCTTCCTCCGTGTGATACGCGCGAATCCCTTCAAAGAACCCGCTTCCGTAATGAATCGCGTGTGTCATGATACTCGTGTTTGCGTCAGTCGGCTCAATCCAAGCCCCGTCTTTCCACATCCATTGTCCATACTGTTCCATAATGCAACTCTCCCATTCCTCATTTTTTATATTTTCTGTCTATTATACGTTAGAGAGAGCGTAAGTCATCAACAAGTTGCGTTTTTTCAGAAGTTTTTTCATCTTTCTGTTTGATGATTCGTGCCGGTGTTCCCGCAACGACGACGCCTGGAGGTACGTCTTGTGTGACGACACTGCCTGCCGCGACAACCGCATTTTCACCGACGCGAACGCCCTCCAAGATGACTGCGTTCGCCCCAATCATGACACCATCCTCGATGATGACCGGATCTTTTGAAGGTGGCTCAAGAACCCCTGCGACCACGGCACCTGCGCCAAGGTGAACGTTCTTCCCGAGCGTTCCGCGCGCTCCGATGACAGCGTTCATGTCGACCATCGAACCATCTCCGATGACCGCTCCGATGTTGACGACAGCTCCCATCATGACAACCGCGTTGTTTCCGATTTGGACGTGGTCTCGGATGAACGATCCTGGTTCGATTCGGGCATTGAGTCGTGTCGTATCAAGCATCGGTACGGCACTGTTGCGACGGTCGTATTCAAGATGTGAATCCGTGATGACCGATGCATTTGCTTCCAAAAATGCCGCAGCGCGTTCTGCCGTCGTCAAGAACAGTTTCGACTCATCCGTTCCGAATGCTTTCGCCTCCTCGATTTCAAGACCTGCCAATTGACCGTTGACGTAAAGCTTGACTGGTGTTTCCTTCTTAGCATCTTTAATATATTGTGCGATTTCATAAGCGTTTGTGAGTAACATGAGTAGCCTCCTCGTATAAGTTCGATAGATTATAAAGTCCTGCCGGGCGATCAATGATCGTTGCCGCAGCGGCAAGGGCCCCGTTTGCAAAGACGCGTTTCGATAACGCGGTATGTTTCAGTTCAATCATTTCATCATCTCCGGCGAAGAGCACGGTATGCTCACCGAAAATCGTGCCACCCCGAATGGAATGCATTCCTAACTCTTCAGCTCCACGCGCTTCCCGACGTGACGTTCGTTCGTAAATCGGTGTCACGTCACGCTTCGCTTCGATGGCACGTGCCAATAATTCTGCCGTCCCGCTTGGTGCGTCCACTTTCTTCCGATGGTGTGCCTCAATCACTTCAATATCATATCCGAGAGTGAGTGGGACGAGTTGGTCGAGCAACTGTTTCAACAGTGCAATCCCATATGAGGTGTTATAAGACTGAAAGATTGGGATCTCTTGTGAAGCCGTCTCGATCTCGGCCAATTCTTCCGGTGTGAAGCCCGTCGTCGCAATGACGAGCGGAATATTGCGCTCCCGTCCGAACGCGAGTAAATCAGGGAGTAACGCCGGGTTCGAAAAGTCGATCACGACATCGACGGGTACGTCCACCTCATTCAGAGTCGCCGTGTGCTCGTCACTTCCCGGTGAGACGATTGCCGTTACGTTTACACCTTGCGCATGAGCGACCTCTTCGACAATGCGTCCCATTGCGCCAAAACCATGGATGAGAACATTCATTGTCTCACCTCATTGAATTGTTCCATCGCCGATAGTAATTTCGCCTCAGCCGTCGCGCTCATTGGAACGAGCGGCAGACGTGGCGCACCGACTTCAAATCCTCGCGCTTGAAGCGCTGCCTTCACCGGAATCGGATTCACTTCTGCGAAAAGTTCATCGATGACTGGGAGTAAACGAATTTGCCACGTACGTGCTGTCTGCAAATCACCCGCCAATAGGGCGTCTGCCAACGCGACCGTCGCTCCCGGATAGACGTTTGATAAAACGGAGACGACCCCTTGTGCGCCCCAAGCCATGTACGGCAAGATTTGATCGTCATTTCCACAGTAAACGGTGAACCCTTCCGGAATATGGGCCATCATCTGCGCCATGACCGAGATATCCCCACTCGCTTCTTTCAAGGCCGTGATGCGCGGATGTTCCGCGAGCTCACCGACCGTTTCCGGTGCCAAGGCGACACCCGTCCGTGACGGAACATTGTAGAGCATGAGCGGAATCGGTGACGCATCCGCAATCGCAGTAAAGTGAGCAATCAGCCCGACCTGTGTCGACTTGTTATAGTACGGTGTGACGACCATCGCCATCTCCGCACCAAGTTCGGCGGCCCGTTTCGTTTTCTCAATACTGACTGCTGTATTGTTCGAACCGGTCCCCGCGATGATCACGGCTCGACCGTTTGCGACCTCCACCGCTAGAACGAGCAATGTCTCAAACTCGTCATCAGTGATTGTCATCCCTTCGCCGGTCGTCCCACCGATGACGAGACCCGTCACACCTTCTTGGATTTGGTCTTCAATTAATGCCGCCCATGCTTCTAGATTCAACTGCCCATTTTCTTGAAATGGGGTAGCTAGTGCTGTCGCCACTCCTGTGAACATGTCATCTCCTCCTTATTTCGTCGCTGTTTGACTAATCATACATTGTGCGATTTGAACGGCATTCGCTGCCGCCCCTTTTCGGACGTTATCTGCAACGCACCAAAGATGGAACGTATTGGGTTGTGAATCGTCTCGGCGAATTCGTCCGACATACACCTCATCCGTCCCGTTCGCATCGAGCGGTGTCGGATATGTCAATTCGGATGGATTGTCCATTAACACGACCCCTGGTGCATCGGCAAGGACTGCTTTCAGTTCTGCGACCGTCGCATCTCGCTCGAGCGACACCGTGATTGAGACCGCATGACTGTTTCGCACCGGCACCCGGACACAAGTGGCCGTCACCCCGAGGTTTGGCGCATTTAAAATCTTACGTGTCTCATCCATCATCTTCTGTTCTTCTTTCGTATAGCCATTTTCTAGAAACACATCGATGTGCGGCAACACGTTATCATAAATCGGATACGGATAATTCGTCGGTTCCTCTCCGCGCGCACCGCGCTCGAGGTCATCGATCCCTTTTTGACCCGATCCCGATACCGCTTGATAAGATGTATAGGCGACGCGTGTCAGTCCGTATACTTCCGCTAGAGGCGCGAGCGCCACGACCGATTGAATCGTGGAACAGTTCGGGTTCGCGATGAGCGTTCTCTCCGGACTGAGTTCGACTCGGTTCACTTCCGGTACGATGAGTGGAATTCCTTCTTGCATTCGGAATGCACTTGAATTATCGATGACAATGACTCCTTGCTCACTCAACCGAGGGGCATATTGTTCACTGATGCTCCCACCTGCAGAGAAGAGTGCGATATCGATCGGGTCCGCATAAATCGCATCGGTCAATTCACGAATCACGATCGATTGCCCATTCACCTCGACCGTCTTTCCTGCCGAGCGGGCTGAAGCATAGAGTCTCAGTTCGCTGATTGGAAATTCATATTCTGTTAAGACGTCAATCATTTTTTGTCCGACGGCACCTGTCGCACCGACGACTGCTACGTTATACATTATGCTCCCCCCTTATAAGTGAAACCGGGCCGCAATGGCTGCGACTGCCGCTTCCACATCTTGTTCTTGAATCGTATAGGAAATACTGATTTCAGACGTCGTGACTTGATAGAATGGAATCCCCATCTCACGGAATGTCGCGAAGAGCTCTGATGCGACCCCTGTCGCGTCTCGCATACCGATTCCGACGACAGAAATTTTTGCATGTTCCGTGTGACGATCGATTTTGATTTGAGGCAAGGTCGCTGTCAACTCTGCGAGCGCCTCTTCTAAAAACGCCTCTTCATCGAGCGGACATGTGAACGAGAGGAACACTTCGCCGTCGAATGCCGTCTGTGAAATCATATCGATGTTGACGTGTCGCTCTGACAATCGTTCAAAGATGTCTGCGACTCCCGCCGCCGTATGCGGAATATGTTTGATTGAGACACTGAGTACGTTCTTGACGACACTCACACTCGTGACTGCTTTCTGTTCCATCGCTTGCGTCGTATCCATGATCCATGTTCCTCCTTCGCTCGAAAGCGTCTTCCCAACAAAAATATTGACGTCATATTTCTTTGCGAGCTCCACGCTTCGCATCTCCATCACTTTTGAACCGAGTGCACTCATCTCCATCATCTCGTCATAGGAGACCGTATCAAGCCGTTTCGCCGTCGGATGGATTCGTGGGTCCGTCGTATATACACCCGCGACGTCCGTATAAATTTCACAACGCTGACTGAGGACGGCCGCCAGTGCGACGGCTGTCGTGTCCGAACCGCCACGCCCAAGGGTCGTGACGTCTCCCGCTTCATTCACGCCTTGGAATCCGGCGACAATCAGGACGTCGTATTGACGCAACTTCTCGTGTAACACTTCTTTCCGAATCGCTTTGATTTTGCTCTTCGTATGAATGCCCATCGTATCAATCCCGGCTTGCTGTCCTGTTAATGAGATGGCCGGTACGCCTCGCGAGTTCAAGGCGATACTGAGTAGGCTAATTGTCTGTTCTTCCCCGACGGCGAGTAGCCGGTCGAGTTCGCGAATCATCGGGCGATCCGTGATTTGTTTGGCGAGCGACAAGAGCGAATCTGTCGTTTTGCCCATCGCCGATACGACGACGACCAATTTTTCACCGGTCGCCACACGTGTCTGTAAATAGTCCGAAATGGCTTGTATTTGTTCGATTGTGGCAACGGAGCTGCCACCAAATTTCAGTACGGTTGTCATCAAGTTCCCCACTTTCAAGATGTCCACCAACAGAAAAAGCGGCAAACCGGTAGGAAGCACTCTCCCTACGGTCTGCCGCTTATACGCGCAGTTGAAAAACGATTAAAGAATCGTTCCGTAGATAGCGCTCCATGGTAGTTGACCATGGCAGTGTAGGCGTTGTTCACGACTACCCCAGCCTTCATTCACACGCACGTGAACGTCGACTTCGGCGAATTTCCCCTTTCGGCTCGGTCCGGAGTGCGTCCGTTTCAACCAAGCTTACTCATGTCATTCGCAACCTCTATCTGTCAGTTGTTAGTATTAGTTATAACAAAACGAAATCTTCTTGCCAACCTTTTTTTAGAAAAATGGGATATTTCAAAAAAGGATTACCATGTTTTTCGCATCATGCGGTGTGGGAGATTGGCATCCAAAAACTCATCTCCGAACGCCTCGTACCCGAGCTTTTCATAAAACGGAAGCGCCGTCAGTTGTGCACCCAATCGTAGTTCAACCAACCCTTGACGTTTCGCGACACGTTCAACTTCAATCATAATGTCTTTCCCATATCCATGACCCCGGGCCGATTGAATCGTCGCCACTCGCTCCACTTTTCCGACAGTCGAGTCGACTGGACGAAGACGCGCTGTCGTCACAGGTTCGGAGTCAAGGAGCCCGACCACATGTGTACACATATCGTCTAAATCATCGTATTCTAAACTCGCATCAATTCCTTGTTCCTGAACGAATACGATCTCCCGCACTTGTTTGGCCTGTTCAATCAACGCTGGTTCGTTTCCCGATTGAATGATCAACATGGTAAAACTCCTTCCTGCAATCGTTTCACGATTTCTTCGATTCCCTTTTCTAGTTCCGCTACGGATGTGAAACGCGCTTGGGCCTGCTTATGGCTTCCACCGCCACGACCGATCTGCATCTCTTGGAGCGCCGCTTTCAAGAATGTGCCGACGGCGATATCCTGTGTCCCGTCATGCATAACGAACAATTTCTGCGTTCCATAGTTGGCGCCAACGGCAATTCGTCCTGTTGCTGCGATTCGTTCGATGATGGCGGTCGTCAACGTTTCCGCTTCTGTTCTCCCGACATGTAAGGCCACATAGTTATCTTCTTTCAACACGGCCTCCACTTTCGCTTTGGCAATCCGTTCTTCGAGCGTTTTGATTTCTTTTTCACGTTCCAAACGAATCGTATGTTCTTCGATTACACGGGCTGCCACGGATTCATTCGTTGTCGAGAATGTATGGTGAATCGTCCGCAACGCTGCTCGCGCTTGTTGAGTCGCCTTGATCGCTCGACTTCCCGCCACATACGTCAAGCGGAGATTCCCCCTCACTTTCTTCACCGCCGTCACATGGATGGTACCGAGTTGTCCCGTTGTCTCCACATGAGTGCCACCACATGCATTGTAATCTAGACCTTCGATTTCGACGATGCGAATCATCCCCGTTCGGTCCGTCTCTTTCCGTAAACGCATCCGGTCTACTTCTTCTTCCGGAATCTCGTAGACATGAATCGGACGGTTTTCAAAGATCAGTTGTTGCATCTCTTGTTCAAGTGCTTCAACGTGCGCCCAGTCCATCGTTGCCGTTTCAATCTCAATAGATGAATCGGTCTCTCCGATTCCAAAGCTGAGCGTCCGAATGCCATGGCGGTCTTCCAAAATCGCCGTTATCACATGTTGAGCAGTATGCTGGATGGAATGATCCCGTCTGACGTCCTCATCGATTCGAACTTCTACCGCTTTGCCCGCTGGTAATGATTCTGACAAGAGATGCCACACTTCCCCGCCCTTGATTTGTACGTCCAATACAGGAAGCGTCCCAATCCATCCACGGTCAGCCGGTTGTCCCCCACCTTCCGCATAAAACGGGCTGTTCTCGAGTGTGTGCCAATGACCGTTGCCGTCTTCCTTTATTGAGGTCACGACTGCATTTGCTGTATATGGTTCCATCTTGTCCTCCACCCTCTCTCTATAATCTGTTCAGACAACTAGTTTAATTTCGTCTATAATGAAACATACATCTTCTCAGTCAGGAGCGAAATGATATGTTAGAAATCGATAAACAATCTCCGTTACCTATTTATTATCAAATTGAAGCGTACTTAAAGCAACAAATTGATGACGGATTGTTAAAACCAGGAGACACCTTGCCTTCAGAGCGTGAATTTTCGGAGCAATTTCACGTCAGTCGGATGACGATTCGTCAAGCCATTATGAACCTCGTCAACGCCGGTTATTTGAGCCGTCAAAAAGGACGAGGCACATTCGTCGCGAGTCAGAAGATTGCGATGACGTTATCGGGACTGACAAGTTTTTCCGAGGAAATCAAACATCGAGGTATGCGACCGCTTAGCCGTCTCTTGTCATACGAGGTCATTCCGGCAACGGATCGCATCGCGCAGCAACTGAGTATCCCAAATCAAACACCGGTTTATGAGATGAAACGGCTACGACTCGCCGATGATCATCCACTTGCGCTCGAGACCGCCTATATTCCCGTTCATTTATTGCCTGACCTGACGCAAGATGACGCCACGGGATCGATCTATGCGTATGCCGAACAGCATGGCTTACGCTTGAAGAATGCAACACAAACACTCGAAGCCCGAAGCGCCGGTCCAGAAGAAGCCAAGCTCCTCACCATTTCTCCGAACGCACCGGTCTTGTTGATTGACCAGCGAACATATCTCGAGGATGGCGGTATGTTTGAATACAGCCGTTCCCTTTTCCGTGGCGACTCGTACTCTTTCACTGTCGCCATGGATCGCATATAACACACGAAACAGAAATACGATTTCCCACCCTCTTTTCGACTCATATTGGAACTAAACAATCTTATTCTACGTATAAAGATGTTAAAGGGGGGAGAACATTGTCTAAGGTAGTTGATATTATGAAATATCGAAAAATCGCATTACTTTGTTTATTTATCTCGATTCCACTTAGTCTGATCAATATCCTGATAGGCTCGACATGGTTGACGATTTTAGGAGCATCTTTATTTGTAATCTTCCTCGTCATATCCCTCACTTTATGGAAATGTCCACAGTGTAAAAGACGACTACCACTACGATTTGACCATGATACTGACGTGGATGATGTATATCGTTGTCCTTACTGTGATACCAAATTTTTGAGTGGGAACATCATCGACTAAATTATTTTCAAGTAATCCCACGCAAAAAAGCGGTCTGACCTGAAATACACTGCCACATAAAAAACGCTCAGAAGATGAATTCTGAGCGTTTTGCATTTTTCGTAAGTCAAACTTTATTGTGCTTCGTACGTTATTCCATTCGGGTCCAACGTGTAAGATTCTAATTCCGTATCCGTCATCGGCTCGACACGATTACCGGCGTCCGCTTGTTGTACACGATAGCGTACTTCTTCAAGAAGCGGTTCGTTCAAGAAATAGTAGAAGTGTCCGTCATCTGCCCGGGCACCTTCTCCAGTCAATTGATATTGCACCGTATTGTGAAGCGCGCCAACATCTTCAATTAAACGCATATAGTCATTCGGGCCAAGTGTCGTCTGCATGTTGTCGCCGACGGCTTTCAAGACCTTATCGTAATTGTTTAGGAGTGAAGTGCCGAGTGATTGTTCGAGCACGGCATTGATGACTTCCATCTGGCGTTGTCCACGACCGATGTCCCCACGTGGATCATCGTATCGATTTCGAACGTAGGCAAGTGCCTCTTCACCAGAAAGCTGTTGAAGTCCTTGTTCGATTTGAACTGTCTCACGTGACGCATCGTAACTGTTTTGTTGTGATGAGAACGGAACATCAATCTCAACGCCACCTACCGCATCAATGAAATCAACGAACCCTTGGAAGTTGAGCGAGACGACATGGTCGATTTCAACACCGACTAAATCTTCGATCGTGTTCGTCGCCATCCGCATCCCGTTGTTCGGATTCGATTCATCCATCGAACCGAAATAGTAAGCGTGGGTGATCTTGTCTTGGTCAAGTCCCGTCTTGCCATAAGGAATGTTATATCCCGTGTAGTCGATATTGACATACGAGTCACGCGGGATACTGAGCATCGTCGTCTGTTTTTCTTTCTTGTTTAAAATGACGACAATCATGACGTCTGATCGTCCGAACTCACCGCGCGCTTTCTTCTGTGGAGAAAGGTCTGTCCCTAAAATCAAGAACGTCTCCGTATCTTCTTTATCATAACGAGTCGGCTCAACCGTCGGGTCATCCTCTAATGTGACTTGGGTGCCTGACAACATATTGTGAGCTTTGTAAAACGCTGTACCGTAAATGCTAGATCCAGCAATAATCGCAATCAGCACGAGGGCACTAAATATCTTATAAAACGCAGACGGACCTGTGCGCTGTCTGCGAGCATGTGTTCTAGAATTCATATCGGTCTCCTTCGAGTCAAAATAATGAGCTTTACTCATTATAGAGGAAAGCGGGAAATTTGTCGAAAACGTTTTGATGACAAATTCGTTTCTTTACATTTTCCCACAGTTGAACACAGAAAAACCCGCGGAGATGACTCCGCAGGTTCGTTAATCCCGAATGGTGAAAAATCGTGTTGCCGCTTCTTGCCCACGGGCTTGTAAGGATTCCGCACAGCGCGATGCAGCCGCACAGTCGAGCACGACCGTCACACCTGGATGGGCCTGTAGGATTGTGGCCGGCCAGTCGACCGTCGGTACGCTTTCAATCATGTGCTGTACCGCTTCAGCTTTCCGCTCCCCTGTCGCGACTAGGACGATTTCACGTGCGTTCATGATTGTATCGAGCCCCATCGTGATGGCGTGTGTCGGTACATCTTCTAACCGATCAAAGAATCGACGATTGGCTTCCCGAGTAGACTCCGTGAGTTCGGTCACATGTGTCTTCGCGTCGAGCGCTGTACCCGGTTCATTGAAGGCGATATGCCCATTCTCACCAATCCCTAATAGCTGTAAATCGACACCGAGTGTCCGAACAAGTTCTTCATAACGTGAAGCTTCCACTTCCGGGTCCGGTGCGTCCCCTTGAGGGAGGTGACTTTGTTTGAATGGTACCTCATCGAAGAGTCGATCTTTCATGAAGCGGTTATAGCTTTGAGGATGTTCGGGCGATAATCCGATATATTCATCTAAATTGACGCTCGTCACATGGCTACAATCGAGCGCGTCCTGTTTAAACATCTGATACATCCCGACCGGTGTGCTACCGGTTGCGAGACCGAGTACAAAGTCATGTTTCCCTGAAATCCGTTCTTTGATTAGCGTATAGGCGATTCGTTCCGCATCGTTCGCCGTCTTTGCGACTAGTACATTCATCTTTGTTCCCCCCGTTCATATACGATTCGACCTTTAACGAAAGTCATCTGAACATGTGTCATGTCATCCCAAACGACAAGGTCTGCATCAAACCCCGATTTGATATCGCCTTTTGTCGTCAACCCAAATTCTTTGGCTGCATTCGTCGAGGTCATTTTGACCGCTTCTTCCACCGTACATCCCGTATATGCCTGAATGTTTCGGAATGCGGCATCCATCGTCAACACACTGCCCGCCAGGTTCCCGGCTTGAAGTCGCGCAGCCCCGTCCGCTACGATGACCGGTTGACCGCCAAGCTCATATTGTCCGTCCGGAAGTCCTTTTGCTCGCATCGCATCCGTGATGACGACAAGTTCATCTGCTCCTTTTAAGCGAAACGCGAAGTCGACCATCTCCGGACGACTATGAATCCCATCCGGAATGATTTCCGCGATGACCCCACTCTCTAAGAGACAATACCCAACCGTTCCGGGTTCTCGATGGTGCAACCCACGCATTTGGTTATAAAGATGCGTCCCGTGTTTGACGCCCGCCTGCTTGTTCTCTTCAAATGTCGCACTCGTATGGCCCGCCGAACCGATTGCACCGGTTTCGCGAAGAACAGCTTCAAACTCACGTGCACCTGGACGTTCCGGTGCATAAGTGACAAGACGGATATGACCGCCGGCAAGCTCTTGCCATTTCCGGAACTGCTCGGCGTCCGGGTCGATAATATATTCTGCCGGTTGTGCCCCAGCCATCTCCACGTTGACAAATGGACCTTCCAAGTGGATTCCGATGAGTGTCGTATCCTGCGCTTCAATGACATTTCGGACTGCCTTCAATGCATGCTCAATCGCTTCTTTTGACTGCGTGATCGTCGTCGCGAAAAAGGACGTGACACCTTCCTGTAGCATGTCGTTACTCAATCGTCGAAGTTTTGATTCATCCGCATCCATCGTATCGACTTCATATCCCCCATGGATATGTACATCGATGAGACCCGGTGTCACGAGCGCTCCAGCGACATCAATCACAGGCTCATCCTGTTGTTCAAACTGGTCCATCGATCCAATCTCATCAATCGTTTGACCATTCCATCTGATATATCCACGTTCCCATGTTTGTTCTGCTGACACGATACGAGCATTGATCAATGTCCCCATCGGTTCACCACTCCTTTTTGTTTTCCTCCATGTTATCATATCGGATAAAAGTATAGTTGTATAGACCAATTTTAAATAAATAAAAAATTGTTCACATTTGCGAACAATCTTCTTCTTTTTTATATCGATTGAACCGTCCCGTAGCGCCGGACAATCCATACTAACCGGAGGAATAACAAGACCGCTCCGGCTGCGAGTCCGGCAATCAAACCAATCCAATAACCGTCTGGTCCAAATCCGGCGTGCTCTGCCAAGACATACCCGAGTGGTAAACCGATGACCCAATAAGCGACGAGTGAAAGGACGAGCGTGATGTTGACGTCTTTAAAACCACGTAATATCCCTTGGATCGGTGCCGCGACAGCATCTGACAGTTGGAAGAATACAGCGAAGATCATAAAGTGAGCTGCAAGGTCCACGACCGTCGGATCATTCGTATAAATAGCCGCGACCCGTTCGTTTTGCCAAAACAAAAAAGCACCGGAAAAGATAGAAACACCGAGACAGAGCGCGAGCCCGATTTTTGCATAGCGGACGGCATCCTGCAGTCGTTTCGCGCCAAGCTCATACCCCACGACGATCGTCAATGCGCTCGATGCTGAGAGTGGCAACATGTAAACAAACGAAGCGAAGTTAATCGCCGCTTGGTGAGCCGCGACGATTTGGTCACCGTATGAACTGAGCAATACCGTGACCGCCGCAAAGATGCTGACTTCTGCGAAAATGGCGAGCCCGATTGGCGTCCCAAGTTGTAACAGCTCTTTTTGTCGGAGCCAGACCATTCGTTCGGTCGTCCGTAAAAACTTGTATTCGCGGAACGGCTTCCCGTTTCTCACGAAGAAGAAGGCCATGAAGAAGAGTAGCCAGTAAGTGATGCTTGAGGCGATTCCCGCTCCAACTCCGCCGTACGCCGGCACCCCCAGTTTTCCGAAGATGAAGATGTAATTTAATCCGACATTAATGGGTAACCCTAATAGTATGAGGATCATCGAGACTCGCGTCTTGCCCAAGGCATCCATGAGCGTGCGTAGCACATTGAACAGGAACATCGGCAAGACACCGAATCCAAGGGCAAGCAAGTATTGCGTCGCGATTCGTTTCCCTTCTACACTGAGCCCCATGCTCTCGATTGCCATCGGCACAAGGAATGAACCCAACGTCAGCGTGATTACGCTTAGCATGATGGCTAAATAGATACCTTGAAACAAGGTTCGTTGAATCTGTTGACGGTCTCGCGCACCAAGCGCTTGCGAAACGATCGGGGCCACCGCCAGCAAGATTCCACTCAGTCCGGTATACACCGGCATCCACAAGCTTGAACCGACTCCGACACCTGCCAAATCGACGGCACCCGCCCGTCCGGACATGACGGTATCAAAAAAGCTAATCAAATAAAAAGACACTTGCGTGACTAAAATTGGAAAGAAAATCGTGAAGAACAGTTTGATTTTTTCGTTTAATGAATGTGTTTGGTACATGGACAACCCTCATCTCTTTTTCAGAAAGGAACTTATAATCATGAATCAACGGCATGCAGAAAAACTTAAATTTGAACTGTTGGAAACGTGGAACACGTTCAATCACTATGTGACGGAAGCCCTCACCTTTAACAATTCAGAAGATATTCATCGCGCCCGAGTGCATTTACGGAAACTGATCACCTTCATGCAACTATACGAAACGAAGCCGGCGACGTTTCGACAACTCAAACAATTGATGGAGGCACTCGGTCATGTGCGCGACCTCGACGTCCTCATCGAAACGTTTGATTCTAAATCCGAACTCGACCATGCGTTTCTTGAAGCCATGGAGACACAACGTGCCATCGCACGGACGATTCTATCTACCCGTGTCAGTGAAAAAATGACACCGTCGCTCGATCAACAAGTACGTCGTTTCATCGGTGGACCGCTATTTCGTGCGTTCAAAAAAACGAACGCTTCCCCGATGTTAGAAAAGGCGAAAAGCGAGCGCAAGCAACGTGTACGCGTCTATCACGAACAATCCGATGGAAAAGAACAGCTTGAAGCACTCCATAAAGTCCGTTTAGCCGTCAAACGCGAACGTTACTTACATGAGTACTTGCTAAGCTATGAATCGGATGCTTCGATGGACACTGTCCGCACGTTAAAAAAGATGCAAACTGAACTCGGTGATATGAACGACCATGACCAACTGTTAAAACGTTGGCGCGCCTTCACCCCTCCAGCTGAACTACAGTCTGCATACGACAGAAAAATTGAAACATTACAGCAGGAACTCGATGCATCCGTGGAGCACCTCTCGATTTAGCGCGAAGTATAGCGCTCAATCAGTAGTTCCAACAACTTCATTCCGGCAATCGAGTTCCCTTTTGAATCAAGTGCCGGGCCAAATATGCCAAACCCAACGTTATTCAAGTCCAGTTCGTGGTTCCCGACCGCCAAGATGGCACCCGATACCCCACTTTTTCCCGGAAGACCGACCCGGACAGCGAACTCACCCGATGCATCATACATGCCACACGTCGTCATGATGGCCTTGACGATTCGGACGACCCGACGTGGAATCAACTCTTCGCCCGTATCCGGGTCTTCTCCATTCCCTGCAAAGACACGCCCGATTCGCGCCAAATCAAAACAATCAATCTCGATGGCACACTGTTTCGTATACACATCAATGATCTCATCGACGTCTCCATCCACAATTCCATGATGACGCATGAAATAGAGCAGGGCACGGTTCAAGTCGGTCGTCTCGTATTCAGAGCGGGCGACTTTTTCGTCGTACGTGACCTCCTCGACCGAGCGATTTAACAACGTCGCTAAAAACTGGCGGAACTGATAGATTTTGAGTTCTGCCGTCTCCCCCAAAATCATACTCGTCACCGCTAACGCTCCGGCGTTGATCATCGGATTCAGTGGTTTTGACGGGACCGTTTCCTCGAGTTTGGCGATGGAGTTGAATGCGTCCCCCGTCGGCTCCATCCCTACTTTCGAAAAGACATAGTCCTCCCCGAACTCCATCAATACATAACAAAGTGTGAGCGCCTTCGATACGCTCTGAATCGTAAACTTGTGATGAACATCCCCCGCGTGAATATACGTACCATCCGGCAAACAAATCGCCACCCCGAGTAAATCGTTTTTCACATGTGCGAGTTCAGGGATATAATCCGCCACTTTCCCTTGAGCCGTGTACGGACGACACTCATCAACCAAGTGATTCAACTGTTGTTCGAGTACATTCATTCCATCACCTCATGTTCCATCAAATTTCAACCGGGTCATCTTATCATATTACCCGTCTGGTGGTCCATCATCTTTATACCAGTCTTCATCCGCCCAAATCATCGGTGGACTTTCCTCGTCTCCAACCAACTTTTCTCCATGCCGATTCATCACCACAATAAACCCAATTATGCCCACCATCACAAGAGTCGCAACGATGAGGAAGGAAGCCATTCCATCGTCCCCTTTCGAATTCGTGACAAATTTGTCTAGAAGTCCGTGACACTTATCCTATATCTCCATCAACATTCTCGGTACCGTTAAGACGACAACAATTTTAGAGAAATGGGTGAATCAATTGAATCGAATCGCGATTATCGGAGGTGGCATCACCGGACTTGCCGCAGCCTATTATGCCAAAGAAGCCGGAGCTCATGTCACATTGATTGAGGCGCAGGACCGTCTCGGTGGAAAAATTAAGACCATTTATCGGGATGGTTTTACGTTAGAGACTGGACCCGACGGTTATATGGCACGAAAGCCGACCTTGACATCACTCATTACCGATCTCGGTCTCGCAGATCAACTCGTCCGCTCCAGAACCGGGACTTCTTACATTTACGTACGGAAGCAACTGAGACAGATGCCGGCCGGATCGGTCATGGGCATCCCGACCAAGTTTTGGCCGATGGTCAAAACGGATCTCTTTACTTGGAGAGGAAAACTTCGCGCCGGATTCGATCTCGTGATTCCACGCGTGTATACAGGAGAGGATATCTCGCTCGACCGTTTCTTTCGGACGAGACTTGGCTCAGAAGTCGTCGATACGATGATCGAACCACTTCTGTCAGGGATTTACAACGGGACACTCGATGACATGAGCATCGAGTCTACTTTCCCTCAGTTTATCACGATTGAACAAAAAACTCGCAGTCTGATTCTCGGAATGAAAGCACTCACTCCTCCCGTCCAAGCCGGTGTAAAGCCGTCCGAGACTGGTAAGTTCCTGTCGATTGAGCAAGGACTCGGAGCACTCGTCGAGGCGCTCCGTCCGTCGATTGATCGACTCATGTTAAAGACGGTCGTTCAATCCGTTCGACCTCATGAAGTCACATTTGCCGATGGGACGATCGAACAGTTTGATGGCATCATTATGGCCACATCGCCGCATGCACTCGGACCTTTGCTCGGATTCCCGGAAGCCGAACGTTTGTCATCGTTAAAACGTACCTCTTCGATGACCGTACTCGCCGCCTTCGACGAGTCAGAAGTGGATGCGTTAGATGGAACCGGCTACGTCATCGCCAAATCGGAAGGAAACGCTTTGACCGCTTGTAGCTGGATGCATAAAAAATGGCCGCACCTAGCACCTAAAGGAAAAGCATTGCTCCGCATGTATATCAGTTCAGAACATGTCTCGTCCCTGCTCCATGAAGAGGATGATCTAATCGCAAACTTCGCTTTAGGCGAACTTCGACGCATTCAAAAAGTCGGGACTCCCCTCTTCACGAAAGTCGAGCGACACATTCAAACGATGCCACAGTATGAGGTCGGTCATAAACAGGACGTCCGCGCGTTCGAAGAAGCACTTTTGAAGTGGGACGGCGTCGAAGCGTGTGGCGCCATTCTCCATGGGGTCGGATTACCTGACTGCGTCGATTCCGCCAAACGGGCGGTCGATCACTTACATCTTCGACAGGCGGTGACGGTATGAAACGTATCGACTATAATGAGAACCCGTTCATCGTCATTTGGGAAGTCACACGGGCCTGTGCGCTCTCCTGCGTCCACTGCCGGGCAGAGGCACAATTTCATCGTTACGAAAACGAACTCGACACGGAAGAAGGGAAAGCATTGATTCGCGAGATTCATGCGATGGATAACCCGATTCTCGTCTTTACGGGCGGTGATCCTCTCATGCGTGAAGATTTATTTGAATTGACCGCATATGCTTCCTCCCTTGGGATGCGCGTCTCCATGACACCTTCAGCTACACCTCGTGTGACTCACGATGCCGTGAAACGGGCAAAAGCAGCTGGTTTGTCACGTTGGGCCTTCTCCATTGACGGACCGGACGCCGTGACGCATGACTACTTCCGCGGTACACGTGGCAGCTTCGACCGTACCATTCGAGGAATCTCATATTTCCGAGAAGAAGGGATGTCATTTCAAATCAATACGACGGTGACCGAATACAATGTCGATCGATTACCGGAAATGGCGAAGCTCGTAGAATCCCTCGGTGTATCCGTCTGGACGCTCTTTTTCCTCGTGCCGACCGGACGCGGATCCCTGTTACAACCCATTACACCAGAGCGACATGAGGAAGTATTGAAATGGGCGTTCTCCATACAAGAGACGGCACCCTTCATCATCTCGACGACGGAAGCCCAATTTTATCGGAGAGTCGCCCGCCAAGAAAATCAGCGACGCCGGGCAGCAGGACTCCCTCCAATCGGACATCCACATGACGATTTGGCGAAAGCTCCTCGTGGGACGAATGACGGCAACGGATTCGTCTTTATCTCACATACAGGGGACGTACAGCCGTCCGGATTTTTACCGATCACCTGCGGAAACGTCCGAACGACACCTCTCGCCGATATTTATCGCCATCATCCGACATTCAAGGCACTACGTGATCCGGATAGTCATCACGGAAAGTGTGGGTACTGTGAGTATCGTTATCTATGTGGTGGTTCGCGTGCTAGAGCCTATGCGGTCACTGGCGATTTCAAAGAATCAGAACCGTACTGTATCTATCAACCAGAACGTCCTCTCGTTTCACAATAACGATTCCCATTTATTCCCTTTCTGTGTAAGATTGGATTATATGAATCTGATGGTGAAAAGAGGGTGTGTCCGTGCAGACTTTACCGATTGACGGATTGTTCTATATTGGGTTAGGTACAATTTTCATTGTTACGGCTTTACTTGGGTTCGGAATCAAGCAATTGACGAAACAAGGCATGGCGGGATTTTTTGTTCTCCTCGCAACGAGTCTTGGCTTTTTCTTTTGGCTACTGCTCTGGTTCCAAGAAGCAACCCGTGCCAGCTTCATGGGAACAATTCCATGGGTATTCAACTCTTTTTTTGGGACGGTACTCTACCTCATTTTTATTGGGATCAGTTATTTAATTTTGAGAAGAAAGCGTCGGCGTACATAAAAGAGGAATCCGATTTTGGATTCCTCTTTCTTTATGCATTGACTGTCGATGGGCGTAACGTCAACGCCCCGTTCTCGACATCGATGATGACCGTTTGCCCATCCTCGACATCTCCAGCGAGGATGCTACGGGCAAGTTTCGTCTCAATCGTCCGTTGTACATACCGGTTGATCGGTCGCGCACCGAATTGAGGTTCATATGCTTCGTCAGCAACGAACGTTTTGGCTGCATCGGTGATGTCGATATGAATCGAGCGTGTCGTGAGCCGTTCGCTCATCCGTCCGACCGCTTTCTCGACAATCTGACCGATTTGATCTTTCGTGAGGGGATGGAACAGAATCGTTTCATCGACCCGGTTCAAGAATTCAGGACGGAAATGACGACGGAGTTTGTCGAGCACTTGACGCTCTTCGTCCTCATCAATCACGCCATCTTTCGCCGCTTCGAGCAAGATGTCCGCCCCAATGTTCGACGTCATGATGACAATCGTATTTTTGAAGTCGACGATGCGCCCGTGCGAATCGGTCAATCGACCATCATCGAGCAATTGAAGCAAGATATTGAAGACGTCCGGATGCGCTTTCTCGACCTCATCGAGTAAGAGAACCGAGTACGGGTTACGGCGAACCGCTTCCGTCAACTGTCCACCTTCTTCATAACCGATATAGCCAGGAGGGGCACCGACGAGACGCGATACGGCATGTTTCTCCATATATTCACTCATATCCAGCCGAACGATATGGTCTTCTGAATCAAACATCGCTTCCGCGAGTGCTTTCCCGAGTTCTGTCTTCCCAACCCCCGTCGGTCCGAGGAAAAGGAATGAACCAATCGGACGGTTTGGATCTTTGATGCCAGCACGTGCTCGAATGACTGCATCGCTGACAAGACGAATCGCATCATCTTGTCCGAACACACGTTTATGCAAAACCGCTTCTAGATTGAGAAGCTTATCCCGCTCTCCTTCTGTCAGTTTCGTCACCGGGATCCCCGTCCATTTCGAGACGACCTCGGCGATTTCTTCTTCCGTCACTTCTTCACGCACGAGTTCACGCGTCACCGAACTCGCCAACTGTTCCGCTTCTTCTAGTTCCCGCTCAAGTTCCGGGATTCGTCCATATTTCAGTTCCGAGGCCCGGTTCAAATCATAGCGACTCTCTGCCTCTTGTAACTCGAGACGTACTTTCTCAAGGTCTCCACGGATTTGTTGTACGCGGTGCGTCGACTCCTTCTCATTCTCCCAACGGAGACGTAACGAATCAGACTGTTCACGGATAGAAGCCAATTCCTGTTGGAGCGCCTCAAGTCGCTTCATGGAAGCGGCATCGCTCTCTTTTTTAAGCGCCGCCTCTTCGATTTCAAGCTGCATGACCCGACGGACCAATTCATCAAGCTCAGCTGGCATCGACTCCATCTCTGTTCGAATCATCGCACACGACTCGTCGACGAGATCAATCGCCTTGTCCGGCATGAAGCGGTCCGTGATATAGCGATTGGATAGCACAGCCGCCGCGACGAGCGCGTTGTCATGGATGCGTACCCCGTGGTGAATCTCAAAGCGTTCTTTTAAACCGCGCAAGATGGAAACCGTATCCTCGACATCCGGTTCAGCGACAAGTACTTGTTGGAAACGCCGCTCAAGGGCCGGGTCCTTCTCGATATATTGGCGATACTCGTCGAGCGTCGTCGCGCCGATACAATGCAGTTCGCCTCGGGCGAGCATCGGTTTCAACATGTTACCGGCGTCCATCGACCCCTCAGACTTCCCTGCACCGACAATCGTGTGAAGTTCATCGATGAAGAGGATGATGGTGCCTTCCGCTTCTTTCACTTCGGACAAGACGGCCTGTAGACGTTCCTCGAACTCTCCGCGATATTTCGCACCGGCAACGAGGGAGCTCATATCGAGGCTGAAGATGGTTTTGTCTTTCAAACTTTCCGGTACATCTCCACGAACGATGCGCTGGGCGAGCCCTTCGACAATCGCTGTCTTCCCGACCCCTGGTTCTCCGATGAGGACAGGGTTATTTTTTGTTTTTCGACTTAGGATTCGAATGACACGACGAATCTCACTGTCACGTCCGATGACAGGATCGATTTTACCTGTCTTCACTTCTTGAATGAGGTCGCGTCCGTATTTCGTCAAGACATCATAAGTCGCTTCAGGCGACTTCGATGTGATGCGACGGTTCCCACGCACAGCGACAAGCGCCTCACGGAGTCGTTCTTCGGTGACACCTTTCCGTTCGAGCATCGTCTGTGCCTGACTGCTGTTCAACAAAATACCGAGTAGAATATGTTCGACCGATACGTACTCATCATTCATCCCCGTCGCTTCTCGTTCCGCAGTCGTCAAGACGCTTAAGAGAGAGGCTGAAATCATCGGTGTCGTCGGGTTTTGGAGTTTCGGCGCATGTTTCAGAGAAAGCGCGACTTCTCCTTCAATCTCTGACACGTTGATCTCCATTTTTTGAAACAGCAACGGCGCAATCCCGTCCGTCTGTGAAATCATTGAGGCCAATACATGCCACTCATTGATTTCGCTATGATGATACTGTTTCGCTAACGCTTGTGAACTGACAATGCATTCATGTGCTTTATCGGTGAAACGATTAAAGTCCATCACGATTCCTCCTTATCCATTAACGTTCGATTTTTTCATATACAGCCCGGTACGTCTCATCAAGCGGCAGGTCGACTTCGAGCTGCACGAACAAGTCCGACCGTACTTTCGAACCGGTCATGACACCTCGGCCCGGAATACGCATCCGTTGTCCCGGACGGCTTCCCGGTTTCACTTTCAACTTCACGCGTCCCCCGTCGAGTGTCGCAATGATGACGCTCGTCCCGTCTAAAAACTCAAGCGGTCGCAAACGCTTCACTGTCACGATATGCTCTCCTTCGCGACGATACGTATCGTCATCGGCAAAGTGAAGTTCGACATATACATCACCTCGGTTTCCCGATTGTCCGACCCGGCTTCCCTTTCCTTTCAAGCGCAACTTCTGACCTTCATAAGCACCTTGTGGAATTTTGACGTTCACGGTACCCGTTTGAAGACGCAGACTCACTTTCGACTCTTTCGTCAATTGACTAAGCGGGATGTTGACACGAACGGTCTCATCCAAGTCTTCGTCGACCGCTTGGTCAAAGAAGCTTCCGAACATATCTTCAAACCCGAACGTCCGCGAAGTCGTACGTGACCCCCCGCCGAATTGTCGGAAGAGATCCTCGAATTGAGATGAGCCTTCCCCGTAAGCTTCCCCACCGCCTCCGAACCCTTGTCCGAATGACGGTCCATCTGGGCTACCATATCGATCATAGTTCGCCTTCTTCTCCGGGTCGCTCAACACGTCGAACGCCTCTTGAATCGATTTGAAGCGATCCTGTGCCCCAGGATCTTTATTGACGTCCGGATGGTATTGTTTCGCCAGTTTCCGGTATGCGCGTTTAATCTCCTGCTCGGTCGCTCCTTTGGAAACACCAAGCTCATCGTAATAGTTTTTAGCCATATGGATTCACCTCACCTATCCCTTTCCCGTTTCTGTTAACTCTATTCTACTCATTTGGTCAAATAAGGTCAAAGATTATCCTTTCACTTTTCATACGAAAAAAAGAAGAGATTCGTTTCAAAAAACGAACCTCTCCTCCTTTAGAAGTATACTTTCGGACTATCCATTCCGTCCTCGAACACAATGGTCACTTCAGGGTCTCCACCGAGGGATGTCACGTTAATTCGAACCGGAACGTTCCGATTATATTCCCAACGGTTTTCAAGCAAGCCGACAACGTGTTGTGTGAATCCGACGAGCTCAGCGCGACTGTAAAACTGAATCGGGATATCAATCTCCATTCTCGATAAATCTCCATTCTGATAAAAACCTTTCCCGATCATCCCGCTATAGTCCGGGAAAAGGTCTGCGATCCGATCGCTGAAGAGCGTAAACTTCTGAGCGTCCTCGCGTACGTCAGACGTCGCTGATGTCGACGGGAAGTAGTAGTACTTCTCATCGATCGCTTTCCAGTCATCCGATTTGACCTGATCCGCCGTCCCAACGAAAGCCGATTTGATATAGTTCCCCGGTGTCGGTGAACCTTGTGTCGATTTCATATAGAGCGCGACATTGATATCGAGATCCTTGAAGTCTTCCCGCTTCCGTAATTGGGAGACGAGCTCGTTCGCCATACGTTCCCCTTCTGCGATCACTTTCTTTTGATCGAGTTTGACGGTGTACGTCGGACCATAGTTCGGTGCTTGGAAGACATACTCACGGTTCAATATGAGTGCAAACGATACGCCTCCAACCTGATACCCGCTGTCCTCTTTCGTCATGTAGTTCTGTTCGACAATGGAAGCTAAATAAAGTGGTGACTTCTTGTTTGCGTCGACAAACTTGTCGTCTTCGACTTCTGCCTTGCCATCCGCATATGCCGGGTTCAAGGGTGTCAATCCTTCATTACTTTTATCTTTCCGTGCAAGTAAACGGGACACATCCTCCGCATTCAACAGCTGTCCCTCTTGATAAGCGAACTTTTCCGGGTCGAACGCGTCCGTTGAATGACGCATGAGACCGAGTTCGACTTCTTCGAGTTCTAACGATGAACTGACTTGACGTTGGGCGAGACCTCTCGCCGCCGCCGGTTTGAACGGAATGACCATCTGGTAATAAGAGTCACGGGCTTCGATCGCTTGTGTGACGCCTTCGGCCGCTGTTTCGTCCCCTGTTGGTGTCGCTTCTTCTTCACCCATCGGTATTTTCATTGAACATCCGCTCAACAATAGCGCAGAGGCGATTGTCGGGATGACGAGTTGTTTCCATTTCATCTATGTCTAGCTCCTTTGAACATCGTTTCCTATTTCACTTTGTCCATTATAACAAAATCGTTCCACGAAAAAAGTATCGAAGCGGAATCAGAACAAATCCCTTCTCGCATGAACGAGAAGGGATGTCGATTTATGGTTTCGTTGACGGGTGGTTGCGACGAATCAACAGTAGGAGTCCTGACGCGAAGAGAAGTGTACCGAGCATGACGTGCCATAGATCATCCGCTTCGCCTGTCATCGGAAGTACGCCTTGTGCGTACGGATCGGCTTCATCGATGTGCTCGACTCGTTTCGCTCCACTCTCTTTGACAACGACTGTCACGGCAGGTGGTGTGGTTTTCGCCTCTGTATTCTGTTTGTTAGCGTCTTGTTTCGGCTCTTCTTTTACCGGAACAGGTTGCTTCACTGCTACCGGTACGTCGACAGAGTGAGTAACCGCAATCCCTTCATCCACCTCAAAGGTGAATGTGGCACGTTGAATCAATTCAGCCCCGGCTCTCATATCATAAGATGTGAGGAGCGGAAGCTCAAACGAGAACGTCACTTCTTCTTCCGGACCGAGACCGTCTCTGAAGGCAGGAATCGCTTCGACCAGCTCTGCGAATCGTTGATTTGCCAGGTGTTGTTCTTCTTTTGTCAAGGCACCGCTTGGCCATGTAAGAACTGCTTTCGCTAAAAACAGGGTGACTCTCGAAGGATTGGTGATCGTATACGTATAACGAACGGGCTCTCCCGGTTGAACGGTCGCTTTCTCAACCGTTGCATTCACGGTGAAGTCTGGTGTTTGCAAAAGGATAATTTGTTGACTTTCTGACGTGACAACCCGGTCGAATTCATCCACTCCGGTCACCCGAAAGACACTGCCGATCTCAGGATGAGCGTCGAACGAATATCCGGTCTGAATCGCTAAAACTTCTGTCACTTCCACCCGTTCCCCCGGCAAGAGACTGTCTTCTCCTATTAATTCATGCAAACGATCAAATACGTGTTGATTGAACGATTCGATTGATTGATGATCGATGTCTCCGCTCACATACTCATGAGAGAATTCTGTCACCGTCATCGGCGTGTCTCCTGTGTTTTCTACAATGAACGTATACGATATTTCGCCTCCGACAACGGCTCGGTCGACTGCGGCGATGTTGATTGCTTCAACGGCGAGTTTCGGTAACGTCGGTTCAGTCGTCGGCTCTTCGACGACTGGTTCTGGTTCAACCGGTAGCGTCACCTCTTCTGATGGGTCTGGTTCTGTGACTACAGGCGGTTCCTCCACTTCGACAGGATAGGCTTCCGTGACAGTGTGTGGAGAAAACGTATACGGTACACCTTCCGCATCATAGAGCGTGATGAGGTCAATCAACGAGTCGTCTACTACTTCCGCATCAATCATAAATCGCCAAACGTCAGCTGATTCACGGACCCCGTAATACGTGATTCCTTCATAGACAAGACTTGATTCATATAATGTTTCGCTTTCCTCATCTGTCAAATTCACTTGGATATACCGGAACGTGGTCGTGTCCGCTTTGGCGGTGGGCACCTCAAATAGGGTTGAAAGGAACATGAGGATGGTAAATACGGCAACGAAGCGCTGGATGTTGTGTGTCATGATGTTGGTCCCTCCTCTAAGGTGAAAACAAGCGCTCGAATCGCAATCGTTCCGATGACGACGTTCACCACGTAGAGGAATGAGAGGAATGTGTGTGTGAAAGTCATGGTGTCAAAGGGTTCTCTCGCAAAAATATATTAGCATTTTGATTTAGTTAATCTATACCCCTCACACGCTTGTGCGAACCTGCTCAATCCCAATTATTTCCGAAAAAAACGTTCGCCGAAGCGAACGTTTATGCTTGTTCCTTTAAAAAGTCGAGCAGCTTGGCTTCATCCCATACTTCGATTCCGAGAGATTCGGCTTTCGCCAGCTTCGAACCTGCCTTTTCACCGGCGACGAGCAAGTCTGTGTTTTTACTCACGCTCCCTGTCACACTCGCGCCGAGGAGTTCCAGCTGCTTCCCAGCCTCGCCACGTGTCATCTCATGCAATTTCCCCGTCAATACGACTGTCTTCCCAGAGAGCGGTGCCCCTTCAGTCGTTGAACGCTTCATTCCTTTGAATGATAAGTTCACACCTGATTCCGCCAATTCTTTGACGAGTTCACGTGCTTCTGGTTTTTCGAAATAGAGGACAATCGATTCGGCCATCTTCGTCCCGATGCCATCGATGGATGTCAACTCTTCGACTGTCGCAGCGATGATTGCATCCATCGTCTCGAACCGTTCTGCAATTAAAGAAGCGGCCTTTTGTCCGACGAGTCGAATCCCGAGGGCGAAGAGCACCCGTTCCAATGAGTTTTGCTTCGATTGTTCGATTGCCGAGAGCAAGTTCGTCACTGACGTCTCGCCCATGCGCTCGAGTCCAAGTAAATCATCTCGGTCCAAGCGATACAGGTCGGCCACATTATGGACGAGCCCTGCTTCGTGAAGCTGCGTGATCACTTTCTCGCCGAGCCCGTCGATGTTCATCGCTTGTCTCGACACGAAATGGATGAGTCCTTCAAGCAGTTGAGCCGGACATTCCGGATTGACGCAACGATGATCCGCCTCTCCTTCGAGTCGAATCAACTCCGACCCACACGCCGGACAATGCGTTGGGAATTCAATCACCCGCTCTTCCCCACTCCGTTCACTCGCCAATGCCGATACGACGGCCGGAATGACGTCTCCTGCTTTTTTGATGACGACTCGGTCACCGATATGAAGGTCTTTTTCTTTTATAAAATCTTCATTGTGAAGCGTCGCATACGTCACGGTCGAACCTGCCACAGAAACCGGAGCAAATCGCGCCCGTGGTGTGACCTTCCCCGTACGACCGACACTGAAATCGACGTCCTCAATTGTCGTCACAACTTCTTCTGCCGGGAACTTGTACGCGACGGCCCAGCGCGGACTTTTAGCGGTGAAACCAAGTTGTTCCTGTTCTTCATACCCGGCCACTTTGATGACGATCCCATCAATTTCATATGGGAGGTCACTCCGTTTTGTCACGTATGTCTCAATGTAATCCCACAGTTCATCCGCCGTCTGGCATGTTGTATAATCTCCGCTCACAGCGACACCGAGTCGTTTCAAATAATCGAGTGACTCGTCATGTGACGCGACAAGATCGTCTTGCGACACCAAACCGTATGCAAAGAACGCCAAGTTTCTCGACGCCGCAATTTTTGAGTCAAGTTGTCGAAGTGAACCAGCAGCTGCGTTTCTCGGATTTGCGAAAAGTGGCTCACCGACACGTTCTCGTTCATCATTCAATTGTTCGAACGAACGTTTCGGCATGTATGCCTCACCACGCACTTCAAACGTCACGTCCTCATTTAATCGAAGGGGAATGGAACGAATCGTCTTCAAGTTTTGCGTGATATCCTCACCCGTCGTCCCGTCCCCGCGCGTCGCACCACGAAGGAGACGACCATTCTCATATTTTAACGAAACGGCGAGTCCATCAAATTTGAGTTCCGCCACGAATGTCGGTGTGTAACCGAGATCTTTCTCGATTCGCTCCACCCATTCCACAAGTTCCTCTTTCGAGAAGACGTTTCCAAGTGAGAGCATCGGTGTGTCATGTGTCACTTTGACGAATGCGTCGAGCGGCGCTCCTCCGACGCGTTGCGTCGGGGAGTCCGGTGTTCGAAGTTCTGGATAATCGGTCTCGATTTGAATCAATTCGTTCATCAATCGATCATACTCCGAATCCGGCACGCTCGGACGATCGAGCACGTAATACTCGTATCCGTATTGATTTAACGTTTGACGTAGCTCTTCTACGCGTTCTGCCATCTCCATATCCTCACCTCACGCTTTTTCGATAGGGGCAAACTTAGCCAACAGGCGCTTGATCCCGACTTCTGGGAATGCGATGTCGACTTCGAGTTGGTCGCCTTCACCACGTGTCTGCACGACCGTCCCTTGTCCCCATTTCTTATGATTTGCTTTGTCGCCGACGTTCCACCCGACTGTTTCGGCACCGGACGATTGGGCGAGTTTCGGCTTCGGTTTCGAACTAAAGCCATTCACCGGTAACTTCCCTGGTGACTCGACCGGGTTCCATGGCATTGGTTTTCTCGCCTTACCGGACCGCTCCAACAACGTTTCCGGCAATTCATGCAAGAATCTCGACTCCGGGTTGTTTTGGAAGCGACCATATAGCATCCGTGACTGGGCACGTGTCAAATAGAGACGCTTCTCGGCACGGGTGATTCCGACATACGCAAGACGACGTTCTTCTTCCATCTCTTCCTCGTCGTTCAAGGCACGGCTGTGCGGGAAAAGTCCTTCTTCCATTCCAATCAAGAAGACGACCGGGAATTCAAGTCCCTTCGCCGAGTGCAACGTCATCAACGTGACTTGATGCGACTCATCGACTTCATCGAGTGAATCGAGGTCTGAGACGAGCGTCAAATCGGTAAGGAAGGCGACGAGCGTCTGTTCATCGCTCTCTTTCTCAAAGTTTTGGGCGACCGACAGAAACTCTTGCAAGTTCTCGAGTCGGCTTTCCGCTTCAAGAGTCTTCTCGATTTTGAGCATCTCTTCATATCCTGTCTTTTTCAATACCTCTTCGACGAGTTCTGAAATGGAGAGGTAGTCCGCCATCTGCCGTAAATCCAGCATCATTTGGCGGAATTCCGCGAGTTTCGTCGCAGTGCGTGGGGCGATGCCTGACAATTCGATGTCACGAATCGCATCCATAAGTGAGACGCCTTGCATATCTGCAAAGTCACCTAGTTTATCAATCGTCGCGGCACCGATTCCGCGTTTCGGCTCATTGACGACGCGAACGAACGAGATGTCCTCATCCGGGTTGGCAATCAATCGCAAGTATGCGAGGACGTCCTTGATCTCTTTTCGCTCATAGAACTTCGTCCCGCCGACCATTTTGTATGGGATGTTCGACTTGAGGAGCATCTCCTCGAGTCCACGTGATTGAGCGTTCGTCCGATAAAGGACCGCCATCTGTCCGTAGTCCATCCCTTCCATCTTCAGCTCTTTCATCTGGTTCATGATGAAGAACGCTTCGTCGCGATCGTCCGATGCGACATGGAGCAACAGTTTCTCTCCTTCGTCATTTTCAGTCCACAAGTTCTTATCTTTGCGGGAAGCGTTGTTTTGGATGACACCGTTCGCCGCCTCCAAAATCCGTTTCGTCGAACGATAGTTTTGTTCGAGCAAGATGACATGTGCGCTCGGATAATCTTTCTCGAACGTCAAGATGTTGGCGATGTCGGCACCGCGCCAACGATAAATGGACTGATCCGAGTCCCCCACGACACACAAATTCTCGTGTGCCTGCGCGAGAAGTTTGACGAGTGTATATTGGGCACGGTTCGTATCCTGATACTCATCGACATGGATGTACTTAAATTTTTTCTGATAGAACGCCAACACATCCGGCGCTTCTTGGAATAAGTGAATCGTCTTCATAATCAAATCGTCAAAGTCGAGAACATTATTTTGTTTCAACTTTTTCTCATACGCTGTGTAGACGTCCGAGATGATTCGCTCGTACGGATTGTTCCCGACGAGGGCAGCCGCATCTTTCGCCGTACGCAGCTCATTTTTATGATTTGAAATCATCCCGAGAAGGGTACGCGGTTCGTACTTCTTCGGGTCGAGGTTCAATTCTTTCAACACCTGTTTGATCGCTGTCAATTGATCTGAGGCATCTAAAATAGAAAAGCTCCGGTCATAGCGGATGCGATCGATATCACGTCGTAAAATCCGGACACACATGGAGTGGAATGTAGAAATCCAAATGTCCTCGGCGACACCACCCACAAGACGCGCAATCCGATCTTTCATTTCTCGTGCTGCCTTATTCGTGAACGTGATCGCTAAAATGTTCCACGGTGCCACTTGCTTCGCCGCCATCAAATAGGCGACACGATGGGTCAAGACACGAGTCTTCCCAGACCCTGCACCCGCCATAATCAACAGCGGGCCATCCGTATGCTTCACCGCTTCTGCTTGTTCCGGGTTCATCCCTTTGACTAATTCTTCGCTAAGATTATACATAATTGTTTCCTTCCTTGTTCCAAACGTTTGTTCTTATTTTATCGGAGTGCTCGTACAGTCGCAAGTGCTCCAGCTAAGTCTTCATAAATGATATTGCCGACAACAATCGTGTCGACATGTGCACCCATTAATCGTGCCGTCTCTTCTCCCTCGATGCCACCACCGTAAAAGAGATGTGCATCAGGTAACGCCAAACGAATCTCTTTGACGACATCAGGATTCCCGAGTCGTCCACTATATTCGATATAGAGCGAGGGAAGACGGAACAAGTGATGTCCAACTTCCGCGTATGCCACGGACTCTTCGATCGTCAAATCGCATCGTGCTTCTGTCACGTCAGCGACTTTCGCGTCCGGGTTCAAGACGAGATACCCTTGAGCCGTTACAAGACGGGCATCAAAGAAATGGCCGTATCGTTCAAACGCACGAGCATGATGTCCAATGATCCATTCCGGAGTTCCTGCATTCAGCACGGTGGGCACGAAGTAATGATTGAATCCGTGGATGACTTGACTAGGATGACTAATCTCAAGTGCGATTGGAATCCCGGCATCTCGGACTCTCGCATATAGCGCAAATGTATTCTCTGCATCAACCCCATCCGTCCCTCCAATCAAAAAGGCGTCGGTCCCAGAATGGATGAGGGCCTCGAGCGCCTCATCTGTGAGTTCCTTATTCGGATCTAGTTTAAACACATGTCGCCACGTCTGAAATTCCAACTCATTCCCTCCTATCGAATCCTTCTCTAGTGTATCGATTTTTTTCCTCCCGTGCATCTCCCCAACAAAAAAAGACTTGCCGAAGCAAGTCACGAACGTGCCGTACGATTCCGTTCCCGATCCGTCAACCATTTCGCAACAAGCAAGGCGAATAGACCGTAAACGGGGACGAACCAGAGCGGATTCGCTAAAAAGAATCCGAGCACCGGTATGTCAAGGAGCGGCGAGTCCGGTGAACAGAGTGCCGTTCCATTGACGATGGCGATAAACGGAAGAACCGGAACAATAAAGACGTATCCGAAGTTGATCCAAAATGCTTTCATATGACAATCTCCTTATCCTAAGATGATTGATTCTTTCGGATAGTTATACATCCGCTTCGGTTGTCTCCGTTGCAGGATGAGAATGAAGGCGATGACGCCGATCCGACCGATGAACATGAGAATCGTCAACACCCATTTTCCAACGTTACTAAATTCGGAGGACAATCCGACGGATAGGCCCGTCGTCCCGAACGCAGAACACGCCTCGAATAAGATTCGTGTCAACGAAGCATCCTCAAAATAAGCCATGACCATGACACCTGATAGTAACACGGCAAGCGAGACCGTAATGATCACGAACGCTTTCCAAATATCTTCAAGGACGATTTCACGACCGAAAATTTTAATGGACGAGTCCCCGCGAATGAAGGCGATGACAGCGAGAACGGCTACAGCAAACGTCGTCGTCCGAATCCCCCCACCGACAGACGATGGAGATGCCCCGATGAACATCAGGATGGACAAGAGCAACATGCTCGCTTCAGAGAATAGATTGACATCGACCGTCGATAGACCACCATTTCGTGTCGTCACGGATTGGAACAACGAATCCGAAAGTGCCAACCAGAGCGGCAAGTCCTTAAAGGCATTGTTGTATTCAAAGATGAACAAGCCGACCGTACCGACGGCAATCAAAATAAAGAAGGTTGAGACCGTCAATTTCGTGAACAACGAGAATCGACTCGGGAACGTGTGACGTTTCCGTGTGATTCGGCTCACCAAGTATGTTCGAATCTCTACGAGCACCGGGAATCCGATGGCACCACCGGTCATGAGCGCGATTTGCGTAAAGATGACGAATGGGTCCTCACGGAATGGCGCGAGCGAACTTCCCGTAATGTCAAACCCGGCATTCGTCGTCGCACTGATCGACCCGAACAATCCTTGTAAGAAGGCTTCTCCGATGGTATCAAAATAATTTAAGTAATGGACCCCGAGCACGACTGCACCGACCGCCTCGATGGCGATAACGGTGATCACGATTTCCGTGATGTATTTAACAATACCAGACATGGACGTCTGGTTTTGGTCGCGTAAAATCAGTTGTCTTTCCCTAAACCCAATCCGTTTCCCAAGTAAGATCCACATGATGACGTGCAAACTGATCAATCCGACACCGCTCACTTGGACGATGAACAGAATGATAAATAAGCCGAACGTGGAGAAGATATCGGTGACTACAATCGGTGTCAGGCCGGTGACACTGACACAGCTCACCGCAAAGAAGACAAGGTCGGTAAACGTGATCGTCACTCCAGGCTTATGGGCGATTGGTAAGGCGAGGAGCAAAACTGATAAAATCGCTGCCGCACTATAAATTAACACGAGTGTTTGGACCGGTGTTAAACTTCGAAAGAACAATTGTAAGTTCAGTTTCATGAATTTCTGTTGCATCTCGCCCCTCCCCTCCATCAAAAACAAGATGACTCTTACGAGTCACCTTTTGTTTGTTGTAGACGTTCAAGAGCGAGATCGTATCCGCCTGTCCCATAGTTCAAGCATCGCTTCACACGTGAAATCGTGGCCGTTGAGGCGCCTGTCGCTTCCTCAATTTTATGATACGTGTTTCCTTCACGAATTTGCCGCGCCACTTCAAGTCGTTGCGCAAGTGCTTGAATTTCATTAACAGTCGCTAAATCTTCGAATAATTGATAACAGTCTTCGAGTGTCTCGAGCTTCAAAATCGCTTCAAATAATTGATCGAGCTCTCGACCTCGTAATTTATCGAGTTGCATCCGCAAGCATCCTCTCTACTCATACTTCTTTCTCATTCTAAAGCAGGGGCGCCCCGGACTCAACTATTCATCGCAAAATCGCAGGAAATAGTACTTGTTTCTTCATGACTTCGTAAATGCCGAGAGGTGTCGCCCGAACATACGGCAAATGGGTAGACGCTAAAAATAGTAATGTATAGATCGGGTCTTCGAACTGATAGCCCCTCGCCATGAGCTCGTCTCGCAGCTGTTTCTCTTGACCGATGAGTGTTTCGAGTGGCTCCGTCGACGTCATCCCACAGAGTGGTAACGGAATCTCCGCAACGATTTCGCCCTGGTCTACGAGGACAATCCCGCCTCCGAGCTCGTTCATTCGTTTGAACGCCAGTAACATATCCTGTTTACATTTTCCTAAAATCAAGTAATCCCCACTGATTGAGTACGAACTGACAAGTCCACCGAAATCTCGGGCGAAACCTTTCAAGACCGTGTTCAATCGCCATTTCCCTTCTTTATCAAGCAACATGAGAAACGATTCGTCTCCATCACGCGGTAATTCGTCTTGACCCGTGTCATGCGTAATTTTAAACAGCTTCATGATGACCGAGTTGATCATGTCGAGTCCGACGGGCATGCTGAAGGACAAGTCTTGTGGCGTAAGCTCGATTGAAACGTCTGTCGACGGCATCATGTCGAGGACTGCTTCCACTAATTCGTTCGGGAAAAGCGATACCCCATCACGATAAATCCATTGCCCTTTCGCGATCACGGCCGTCGGACGCGGTTCCTCGATGGCATCTAGAATGTTCAAATGCGCGATGCGGCCTGGCGCAATTGCACCTAAAATATGATCGAGGTCAAAATGACGAGCCACGTTATGAGAGACAATCCGGTAGGCTTCGATGGCCGGTAATCCCGCTTCGATCAAAATGCGGACGAGAGCATCCTGCATGCCGTCCTCATAAAAGCCCGGTGTCGAACCGTCCGTCGTCACCATGAGATGGTCGAACGCCGTCAGTCCATTCGCCAATAGGTCACGAATCATCCCCGGAAGGTCCGGACGAATCGAGGAATGTCGAAGCGTCGTCGTATACCCTAGTTCTAATCGATTGAACGCCTCTTCCGCCGTCATCGCCTCATGGTCGCTGTGTACTCCCATCAACGCCATTTTAGTCAATGTTTTTGGCGACGCCCCCGGAAAATGTCCCTCGACCGGCAAACCGCACGTCTCGGCGTCAAGCATCCACTGAAGCATCTCATCATCGCCCTTCAAGGCGCGCGGCCATGCCGTCAATTCACCTGCCATGACGACGTCCGGATGGTTAAACCACGCGTGAATGCGTTCCGAGTCGACAGTCACGCTCTCCCGGTCCAACTCCGTTTGCGTATCCAGACGGGCCCACCAATACGTACTCGTCGGCAATTGTTGAATCGCATCGAGTTGCGCAAACGCTTGCCCTTCCTCTTGTAAAAAAAGCAGCATGTTGTCATTGACAAGCGTCGTCGTTCCACGCTCTCCTGCATATTTTGACAACGTCGCCGGATTGTATAACTGAAACGGATGAGCGTGAGGCTCGATATACCCAGGTACAATATACTTTCCTGTCACATCGACCGTTTCGACCGCTGATTCTGGTAAGTCTGGACCGACATACACGATGCGATCTCCCTCAATCCAAATATTCGCGGTTCTCCATTGTTTTACGTAAACGTTTAAGTATGTTGCATTTTGTAAGACGAGCGAAGGTGGCCGCAATCGATCTACGACTTCAAGTTGTGAACGAATCATCACTTTAGACCACGGTGCCCGCGCCGTTCTTTTTGTTGGCATCGAACCCAATCCTCCCTTTTCCCTTTCAAAGCTATAAAAGAATAGTTTTGAAAGCGTTTTCTTTCCCTGTTTCAAGTTTACCTTTTCTCTGAATGGGTCGCAAGGTATGTTCCCAATTGTAACAAATTTCACATATATTTTTCACAAAAAAAGGCGACTCTTCCTATGAAGAGTCACCTACATCAAATTTGAGCCATGACGGTTTTACGTAAGTACAGATGCAATTGATCGATCGGAATCGGTTTACTGTAATGATAACCTTGAATGAGCGAACCACTATATTCTAATACGAACGCAAGCTGCTCCGGTCGCTCGACCCCTTCCGTGACAATCTCGAGTCCAAGCGTTTGGAAGGTTTGATATAGCCCTTCTAACAGTGCGCGGTCAAACTTATTCTCCGGAATCCCTTTCACGAAGTTTTGATCGATTTTAACGATGTCGAGACACAGGGATTGTAAGTATGAAAGCGACGATGTCCCGACACCGAAGTCATCAAGTGATATTTTGACCCCGATGGCCTTTAACGCTTGAATGAACTGTTGAAGTTCATACACATTCCCACCGACCTCACTCTCTGTGATTTCCACATGTAACCGGTGTGGGGGAAATCCTGTCTTAGCGATCGTTTCCTCCAACGCTTCTAAAAACGAGCCGTCTAAAATCTGACGTTTCGAGACGTTAATGGATAAAAATAAATCAAATCGCTCTGCGTACTCTTGAATCTCCTTGATGGCGCGCACAAGAACCCAGCGTCCCACATCCGAGATGAGCCCGAGTTGCTCTGCAACCGGAATGAACACGCCGGGAGAGACGAATCCTTTCTGTGGATGGTGCCAGCGAATCAACGCCTCGACTCCTCTAACTTGAAACGGCTGTGGTGAGACGATTGGTTGGTAATAGAGTTCGAACTCATCATGACGCAACGCATGACGTAAATCACGTTCCATCTCGAGCGCTTGCAAGTAGTGACTCCCATCTTCAATCTCATGATAGGAAAGAATCTGATTTTTCCCGGATGCTTTGGCTTCGTGTAAGACGACATCGAGTCGCGCCATCATCACCTCATAGGAATGATGCGTGGGTCCAGTCAATTCGTCGATGCCGATACTCAAGGTCAAATGGTTCATCCCTTGTTTCAAACCCCATTCGCGCAAATCTTTAACTAATTGATTCGCGATAATCATGAGCTCCTCGGTCGTCCATTTCGGATGAATCAAGATGAACTCGTCCGCTCCGATTCTTGCAACGAAGCCATCCTCTCTATAAAACATCAAACGAGAGGCAAAGAACGTCAGCATCGCATCTCCTGTACGCTGACCAAATTGATCGTTGATCCGTCGGAAGTTGTCGAGATCGATTCCCATCACTCCAATCGACCGGGTCGTTTCCGGTAAGTTCACGAACATCTCTTCGACCGCCAATCGGTTCGGAAGATGGGTCAAAGAATCTCGGAAGGCACGCGTCAACGATTCTTTTTGTGTCTGTTCGAGTGCATCGAGCACCTCGTTCATGCTGATCGCCATCTCTTCAATCTCGTCTTGTTGATTTGGATGCAACTGAATCCGTAACCGACTATTCCGTTCTTTCGTGATCCATTTGAGTTCGTTGACGATGCCCATCAATCGTTTCGTGACAATTTGATTCACCGACCAAAACAGTGTCAACAATAGACCAAGACCGAGCACAAGCAGCCCTAGCATCCCCGTTTCTAACATGGTCTGTGTATTGGTATAGTACGTTCGTTTCACCGAGAAGTTGAGTTCCCAGTTCGCATCTTGATAGACGGATTGAAGCGGTAACGAGACACGTGCAAATTGATTGTCTTCATCGACCGTCAACTGCCGGTGTGAAAGAGGACTGATCGATAATTTCGTTTTTGCTTGGGCACTCATCGCGGCCATGAAGTCTGGACCGATTTTTTGAATGAGTACGAGCGTCCCACCCGGCTTTCCTGTCCCATCACTTCTCAAAATCGGATGACTCATGAAGACGACCGGACCGAAATCGGTGCCATAGACCGCACTTTGTTTGATTCCTGACGAGTTGACGTAACGGATCAAGTCGTTCGTAAATGTCTCTTTGTCCTCTTCACGATCTAATTCATAAAATTGAGTAAACTCCGAGTAGACGACCTCTCGATCACGGTCGAGGAAAATCATTGCGCCGACCCCCAAGTTTTCGAGTGTCTCTTCCCCCATGTTATTTTCAATGAATGTTTCATTCTGATTTTGAACAAAATCATAGGCGTTCGTCCAGACTGACCAATCTACAAGAATCCGTTCGAGCATGAGTCGGTGATTGGCGAACACTTCTGACACACTTTCGATTTGATCGCGGGTCATCGCCCTGTCCTGTTTAATACTTTTCTCTACAAAATACGGTTTGATGACGAATAAAATGACACCGATGAAGAGTACGATGTTCACGGCTATCGCAATAAATAATTTTGTTTGAACACGCAGGCCGACCACCCTCCTTCTTCAAGCTACTTTATTATTGTAGAACAGGATATCGGCATTTCCTTTTTTTCGCATGAAAAAAAGGATGGGTTGACCCATCCTTCAAATAATCTGCGTGAACGCCCGTGATCCGATGTCCGTTCGGTGGAACGTTTCAGGTAAATCGAGTTGTGAAATTGCCGCATACACAGCCGTTTTCGCCTCAAGCAGTGTCGGCTTCGTCGCCGTCACAACGAGTAGACGACCTCCGCTCCCTACGACTTGATCACCCTTCTTTGTCGTGCCGGCATGGAAGACAAGCACATCTTTCGGAAGTGACTCAAATCCTGATAACACCTGGCCCGTGATCGGTCGGTCCGGATACCCTTCGGCCGCAATGACGACACCCATCGTGTATCCGTCAATCCATTCAACCGAATACGATTCTTGTCGAACGACCGCTTCAATCACGTCCAGGAGCGGCGATTTCAAGTTCGGCAAGATGACTTCTGTTTCCGGGTCACCGAAACGTGCGTTGAATTCGATGACTTTTGGTCCATTTGCCGTCAAGATGAGACCGGCGTACAAGAATCCTTCAAATGGAGTGCCTCGCTTGACCATCGTCTGCGCGAGTGGTTCTAATACGGTCTTCACCGATTCCTCATACACGTCCTTTGAAAGATGTGGCATCGGGCTATAAGCGCCCATACCACCCGTGTTCGGTCCCCTGTCACCGTCATAGGCACGTTTATGATCTTGCGAGGTGATCATCGGAATGACACGCTCTCCCGAGACGAACGCCATGAGCGAAAACTCTTCCCCATCGAGGAACTCTTCGATGACGACTTGTGACTGTTGCCCAAATTTATCCGTCGTGAAAATATCACGTACGGCAGCTTCCGCCTCTTCGACCGTGAATGCAACCGTGACGCCTTTACCGGCCGCCAATCCGTCCGCCTTGACGACGAGTGGTGCCCCTAACTTCTCGATATAGGCAAGCGCCGATTCCGCTTCTGTGAACGCCTCGTATGCCGCTGTCGGAATCCCGGCTTCCATCATGACTTCCTTTGCGAACGCCTTGCTTCCTTCGAGTAAGGCAGCCGCTTTCGTCGGTCCAAAGATGTTCAGTCCTTTGGCACGGAACGTATCCACGACTCCTGCCATGAGTGACGACTCCGGTCCGACAATCGTCCATTCGATCTCGTTCTCTTCTGCGAAATGGGCGAGCGCCTCCACGTCTGTTTCATGGATCGACACACACGTCATCCCTTCCATGAAGTCGTTGCCCGGTGCAACGAAGACGTGATGCCCGTCTTGTTTCAACTTCCACGCGAGCGCATGCTCGCGTCCTCCTCGACCGATGACCAATACGTTCATGACGCAAACCCCTCTCAGTGTTTGAAATGTCTGACTGATGTGAATACCATCGTGATACCATGGCGATTTGCCGCTTCAATCGATTCGGCATCGCGAATCGACCCACCCGGTTGGATGATGGCCGTGATTCCCGCTGCCGCTGCCGCTTCGACCGTATCTGCCATCGGGAAGAAGGCATCACTTCCGAGAGCCGCGCCTGTCGCGCGTTCTCCAGCTTGTTCGAAAGCGATTTTTGCTGCACCGACGCGGTTCATCTGTCCGGCACCGATTCCAATCGTCGTTTCGTCTTTTGCGACGACGATAGCGTTCGATTTGACATGCTTGACGACACGCCATGCAAGTTTCAAGTCTTCCCATTCTGATGCTGTCGGACGACGATCCGTCACGATTTGGCATGAGGCATCATCGAGTGTCATGTCATCCCCGTCTTGTACGAGCAATCCTCCCGCGACAGCCGTGAGGCGCATGCCTGTCATCTGTCCCATATCTAACGTCAACAAACGAAGATTCTTTTTCTCTTTCAATCGGTCAAGTGCTGCCTCACTAAAGGATGGAGCAATGATGATTTCTAAAAAGATGTTGCGAAGGGCATCCGCCGTTTCGAGATCGACTTCACGGTTTAAGGCGACGATTCCACCAAAGATGGAGACCGGGTCGGCCGCATGGGCACGTTCGAACGCTTGAGAAATCGTCCGTCCGACTGCAACGCCGCATGGGTTCATGTGCTTGACGACGACTGCCGCCGGCTCAGTCAATTCACTGAGTGCTTCAAGTGCTGCATTCGTATCTTGAATATTGTTATACGAGAGCTCTTTCCCGTGAAGCTGTGTCGCATTCGCAAGTGTCATCCCGTCATATAACGGTGTCTTATAAAACGCCGCTTGTTGGTGTGGGTTCTCTCCATAACGAAGGTCTTGAACCTTTTCATACGTGACCGTCAACTGCTCTGGGAACGTTTCGCCGATTCGACGACCTAAGTAGTCGGCAATTAACGCATCATAGGCAGCCGTATGTCGGAACGCCTTCGTCGCGAGACGTTGACGTGTTTCAAATGATGTACCGCCTCCACGTACTTCATCGGCGACGAGTGTGTAATCACTCGGGTCCACGACGACGGTGACACTCGCATGGTTTTTCGCAGCTGAACGCAACATGCTCGGTCCACCGATATCAATGTTTTCAATCGCTTCTTCGTATGTCGTATTTTCTTTTGCAATCGTCTCTTTGAACGGATACAGATTGACGACCACATAATCGATTGGTTCGATGTGATGATCTTTCATTTGTGCGACATGCGTATCAAGGTCGCGACGTCCGAGCAATCCTCCGTGAACGAGTGGGTGCAACGTTTTGACACGGCCGTCTAACATTTCAGGGAACGATGTCACTTCTGAAATGTTTTTGACTGGTAATCCTGCCTGTTGAAGCGCCGCCTCGGTCCCACCTGTTGAGATGAGCTCGATGCCCGCCTCATGCAAGACGATTGCGAGTTCGACAATTCCCGTTTTATCAGAAACACTTAATAATGCTCTCACTTGAAAACCTCCTGTTGATTCAACACTTGTTGTAATACGCGCGGATACAGTTGGTGCTCGATCGTCTGAATACGACGTGTCGCCTCGGTGCGGTCACACCCTTCAATCTCGACGGACGCCTGTGCGATGATCGGACCCGTGTCCATCCCCGCATCCACATAATGAACGGTTACACCACTCGTCGGTACGTTGGCGTCAAGCGCCTGTCCGATCGCGTCTTTACCTGGAAAAGCGGGTAAAAGCGATGGATGAATGTTTAGAATACGGTTCGGATATGCGGATAGTAACACATTTCCGATCAAGCGCATATACCCCGCCAACACGATATAGTCTACACGAAGCGTACGGAGAAGGACGAGAATTTCTTCCTCGAACTCTTCTTTTGACGCGTACGCCTTCGGTGTAAACGAAAAATTCGGAATCCCGTGACGCTCCGCTCGATCGAGAACAGCAGCTTCTGGTTTGTCCGTCACGAGCAACACACATTCAGCAGACAAATGACCATCGGTGATTGCTTGCCAAATCGCTTCGGCGTTACTTCCCGATCCTGACGCAAAGATAGCAAATCGTTTCATTGGTCCACTCCTGAGATCCGGATGCCTGGACGACTCTCGACTTTCCCAATTCGGTGCGCGGTCTCCCCGACACGTTCAAGCGCCGCTTCGACGAGTTCCACGTCTTCAGGACGTACCGTGATCATATAACCGATCCCCATATTGAAGACGTTGAACATTTCTTGCTTCGAGATGTTCCCAACTTGTTCGAGCCAGTCGAATACAGGAAGACTCGGCCAACTCGAGGCATCGAACGTGATGCCGAGACCTTCTGGCAACATGCGAGGGACATTCTCATAGAAGCCACCACCTGTGATGTGTGCCATCCCTTGAACCCTCCCTGTCGAAATCGCCGCTTTCGCCGCTTCGGCATAAATCCGTGTCGGCAACAGCAAGGCGTTCCCGAGTGTCGTATCGAGCATCGCAATCTCATCCGTATAATGAAGACCTTGTGATTCAATAATATGACGTACAAGCGAGAATCCATTCGAGTGGACGCCTGAAGATGCAAGTCCGAGCACAACGTCTCCATCCTGAATCGTCGAACCGTCGAGCAAGTTTTCTTTCTCCACGACACCGACCGCAAATCCAGCAATATCATATTCGCCATCCGGATACATCCCCGGCATTTCAGCGGTTTCGCCACCGACGAGGGCGCAGCCGGCTTGGACACATCCTTCCGCAACACCGGCGACGATTCGCTCAAGTTTAGCCGGTTCTGCTTTTCCGGTCGCAATATAGTCGAGGAAATAGAGCGGTTCTGCCCCATGCACGAGACAATCGTTGACGCACATGGCGACGCAGTCGATTCCAATCGTGTCATGCTGGTCGAGCGCGAACGCCAATTTCAGTTTCGTCCCGACCCCGTCGGTCCCGCTCACGAGAATCGGGTGTTTCATGTTCATCGAACCGAGATCAATCATCGCTCCGAAACTACCGAGTCCTGTCATCACTTCCGGACGCATTGTCCGAGCAACATGACGTTTCATACGGGATACGGCCTCGTATCCTGCTTCTAAATTCACACCCGCTTGTTCATAACGAACGCTCATTGCATTTCCCCCTTAAGCCTTTGTCTCTGTCACGAGTTCTGCAAGTTCAGTCGGATAAAGTCCCGTGAAGCATGCAGCACACTGCCCGCGTAGTGCTCCTTCAAATGGACGATCGATGGCTTCGACCGTTCCATCCAATGTGAGGAACGCTAGTGAATCGGCACCAATCTCTTCTCTGATTTCTTCAACGGATTTGGTTGCCGCAATTAACTCTTCCTTGGTGGATGTATCGATTCCGTAGTAACACGGATGTTTGATCGGTGGTGACGTGATGCGCACATGCACTTCCGTCGCGCCTGCCTCTCGGAGTAACGTGACGATTCGGCGACTCGTCGTTCCACGGACGATGGAATCATCGACCATGATGACGCGTTTCCCGTTTACGACACCGCGTAACGCTGACAACTTCATCTTCACGCCGCGCTCCCGTAATTCCTGGGACGGTTGAATGAACGTACGTCCGACGTAACGGTTTTTAATGAGTCCCATTTCGTATGGGATTCCGCTCGCCTCAGCGTAACCGATTGCCGCGGAAATACTTGAATCCGGCACACCTGTCACGACATCTGCTTCGACCGGTGCTTCTTCAAACATCTTTTTCCCCATGGCTTTACGTGCCGTATGCACGTTGATACCATCGATGATAGAGTCCGGTCGTGAGAAGTAGATGTATTCCATTGAACACATAGCACGGACTGCCGCTTCACTGAATCGCTCCGACGTGATTCCTTCATTCGTGACCATGAGCAATTCTCCTGGTTCAACATCTCGTACGTACGTCGCCCCCACGACGTCAAACGCACACGTCTCCGAAGCGAACACGTAAGCCCCGTCTTCGGTTTGTCCAAGTGACAATGGACGTAACCCATGCACGTCGACACCGACGTACAGTGCATCTTCCGTCAAGAATAGGAAAGCGAATGCCCCTACGAGACGAGCCAAGCTGTCGGCGATTCGTTCTTTCAACGAATTGCCGCGACTTCGCTTGATGAGGTGAGCCACGACTTCCGTGTCGGACGTCGTCTGGAAGATCGCGCCTTCCGCTTCGAGCATATGTTTCAATTCGTTCGCATTCACGAGGTTTCCGTTATGCGCCATCGCCAAATCCCCAGTCAACGACTTGAAATGGAGCGGTTGAACGTTCTCTAACGTATTGCCACCTGCCGTTGAGTAGCGGACATGCCCAATCGCATGATTCCCCGTGAGTGTGTCGAGTGACGTCTCATCGAACACCTCGGTAACGAGACCGAGTCCTCGTTTCGCATGGAGACGTTCTCCGTCTGCCGTGACGATCCCCGTTCCTTCTTGGCCACGGTGTTGCAAGCTGTGCAGTCCGTAATAGGCAAGGTGTGAGGCTTCGATGTGACCGAACACACCGAAGACGCCGCACTCCTCGTTCATGCCTCGGATGTCATATAACATGGAATAGCTCCTTCCCATACACGTTCCAACTCTTTCACGTCCATTTCAATCAAGCGGTCGCTTGCGCGAACGACAAGGGTCGGGGCTTCTGTCACTGTCCCGATTGCTGTCCCGTTCGTCATGCGCGCGAATGACTCGGCATGTGCCTTGTCTACTGTAACGAGGAAACGTGACTGGGATTCACTAAATAGTGCCGTCACAAGGTCTGTGTCGATCGTCACGTCCATGCCGAACCCTGTTCCAAAGACCAGTTCCGGTAACGCTGCCGCAAGACCACCTTCTGACACGTCGTGTGCCGCCGTGACCAGACCTTCACGGATGGCGTGAAGCAATACCTTCTGTGTCTGACGTTCTTCTTCAAGGTCGAGTGTCGGTGCATGACCGCTCACTTTTCCGTCTTGCAACATTTGAAGGGCACTTCCGCCAAATTCTGCTTTTGTCTCACCGAGTAAGAAGACGACGTCCCCCGCTTGTTTCGCAAACGATGTCGTAATATGTTCTGGTTTTTCGATGAGTCCGACCATTCCAACGACCGGTGTCGGGTAGATGGATTGTCCGTTCGATTCGTTATACAGCGATACGTTCCCACCGATGACCGGCGTATCAAGCGTACGACACGCTTCTGCCATTCCTTCGACGGCTTGATCGAGCTGCCAGAACCCTTCCGGTTTATCCGGGCTCCCGAAATTGAGGCAGTCCGTCAAAGCGAGTGGTTCTGCACCACTTGCGACGATGTTTCGCGCCGCCTCCGCGACAGCGATGGCTCCACCGACACGTGGATCGAGATAGACATATTTTGCGTTGCAGTCCGTCGTCATCGCGAGCGACTTCTCCGTCTCACGAATGCGAATGACTGCGGCATCACTACCCGGTGCGACGACTGTCGACGTTTGTACCATATGGTCATATTGCTCATACACCCAACGTTTCGAGGCGATGCTCGGCATCGCAAGGACGTCTTTCCATGTCGCCATCACATCTTCGACAACTGGTGTGACCGGCTCCATCGCTTGGAATGCTTCGTAATATGCCGGGACTTTAGACGGTTTATGATAGACAGGAGCGTCTTCGGCGAGTGCATCGACCGGTACTTCCGCCGCGACTTCACCTTGATGAACGAGACGAAGTACTTTTTCTTCAATGACTTCTCCGACTTTGACTGCATGAAGTCCCCACTTCGTGACGATTGCTTCGATTTCGTCTTCATGTCCAGCTTTGACGACGAGAAGCATCCGCTCTTGCGATTCCGATAGCATCATCTCGTAAGGTGTCATGCCTGTCTCACGTTGTGGGACGAGGTCTAGATTCATCTCGATTCCCATCCCTGCTTTCGATGCCATCTCTGCTGACGATGACGTCAATCCGGCTGCGCCCATGTCTTGAATCCCGACGAGCGCCGGGTGCTTGATGACTTCGAGACACGCTTCGATCAAGAGCTTCTCCATGAACGGGTCTCCGACTTGGACGGCTGGACGTTTCTCGTCCGCGTCTTCCCCGAGTTCTTCAGAAGCGAACGTGGCACCATGGATTCCGTCACGTCCTGTCGTTGCTCCGACGTACATGACCGAGTTCCCTACACCTTCCGCGATTCCTTTTTGAATGTCTTCATGACGGATGAAGCCGACGCACATTGCGTTGACGAGTGGGTTTCCTGAGTAAGCCGGGTCAAAGGCGACTTCCCCACCGACAGTCGGGATGCCGACACAGTTCCCGTATCCAGCGATGCCGGATACGACATGACCGAATAAATGTTTCACACGTGATTCGTTCAAATCTCCGAAACGGAGTGAGTTCAATAAAGCAATCGGACGGGCGCCCATCGAGAAGATGTCACGGATGATTCCGCCAACCCCAGTCGCCGCTCCTTGATAAGGCTCGATCGCGGATGGATGGTTATGACTCTCGATTTTAAAGGCGACGGCTTGGCCGTCTCCGATGTCGACGATTCCAGCCCCTTCTCCCGGTCCTTGTAAGACGTGCTTGCCGGTTGTCGGAAACTTCCGGAGCACCGGTTTCGAGTTTTTGTACGAACAGTGTTCAGACCACATGACCGAGAAGAGACCGATCTCTGTATAATTCGGTTCCCGGCCAAGCAGTGAGACGACGAGCGCGTATTCGTCGTCCGATAATCCCATCATGGCATAGATCCGTTCATCACGGATTTGTGTAGCTGTCGGTTCAGTTGTAAGTAACATGTCGTGCCCCCCATTTTACGATTGACGTGAATAACCGTTTACCGTCTTCCCCACCGAGCAACGCTTCGACCGCACGCTCCGGGTGTGGCATCATGCCGAGTACGTTCCCTGCCTCGTTCGTGATGCCGGCGATGTTTTCGACCGATCCGTTCGGGTTCTCTTTATAGGTGAACGCAATCTGGCCATTTGCCTTCAATGCCGCAAGTGTCGCATCATCACAGTAGTAGTTGCCCTCACCGTGTGCGATTGGCACGCGAATCGTTTCCTGTGCCGCGTACTCACTTGTGAACATCGTCTCGTTGTTTTCGACGACGAGGTCGACGGTCTTACACATGAATTTCAAATCGCGGTTTCGCATCAATACGCCTGGAAGGAGTCCCGCTTCGACGAGCACTTGGAATCCGTTACATACCCCGAGTACCGGGCGTCCTTCTTCCGCGAAACGCTTCACTTCAGCCATGATTGGTGAAAACTGGGCGATTGACCCGCAGCGCAAGTAGTCTCCGTATGAGAAACCGCCTGGTAAGAGGACCCCATCGAATCCTTCAAGTGAAGTCTCTGTATGGAACACGTATTCCGCTTCTTCCCCGAGCACATCTTTTACCGCGTGGTACATGTCGAGGTCACAGTTTGATCCTGGAAAGACGATGACCGCAAACTTCATGCGAGTACCCCCATCTCGATTTCATAATTCTCAATGACCGTATTGACGAGTAACTTCTCACACATCTCTTTGACCATGTTTTCTGTCGTGTCGTCCGCTACTTGAAGCTCGATCACTTTCCCGATGCGCACCGATTCAACTCCAGCGAATCCGAGATGTTCGAGCCCGCCTTTTACGGCAACTCCTTGTGGGTCGAGTACACTTTCACGTAATGTCACATACACGTTTACTTTTTTCATTGTCCGTTTCCCCCTATGCGTGTTAACAATTGTCCATACGTCTCAGTCAAAGAACCTAAATCGCGACGGAATACATCTTTATCAAGCTTTTGTTTCGTTTCTTTGTCCCAAAGGCGGCACGTATCCGGTGAGATTTCATCCGCCAAGATGATCGTCCCATCCACTTTTCCAAACTCTAGTTTGAAATCGATCACGTCGATGCCGTGTTGACCAAAGAAATCGAGCAAGACATCGTTTACCCAAAGCCCGAGTTGTCGCAATGTTTCGACTTCTTTGTGTGTAGCAACTTGCAATAATCGGATATGATCCTCCGTGAGGAGTGGGTCCCCAAGCGCATCGTCCTTATAATAAAACTCGACAATCGGTGCGAGGAGCGGTGTTCCTTCTTCCCAACCGAGACGTTTCGCCAGACTACCGGCCGCGACGTTGCGGACGACCACCTCTAACGGAATGATGTCGACACGGCGGACCAACTGTTCCCGGTCTGAGATTCGTTTGATAAAGTGCGTCGGAATCTTGTTGTCATGCATCAATTCGAACAACTGGGTCGTGATGGCATTGTTTAAAATCCCCTTCCCATCAATCGACTCTTTCTTTTCTCCATTGAATGCTGTCGCATCGTCTTTATAGTACACACGAAGCACACCCGCTTCTTCTGTCTCAAATAACGCCTTCGCCTTGCCCTCATAAATTGCTTTCATCTGAACCGTTCCCCCTTAAAAGTGAGAGGGGCTTGTCGCCCCTCAACGATTACAAACCACAGCGTTCAAAAATCGTATCGACACGGCGTACGTGATAACGCGGGTCGAACAACTCATCGAGCTCTTCACTCGTAAAGAGTGCGCCCATCTCTTTGTCCTCTTCAATCAATGTACGGAACATCGTCTCTTCTTCCCATGCCTGCATCGCTTTCGGTTGAACCGCGTCGTATGCTGCTTCACGTGACCAGCCCTTCTCGATGAGACCGAGTAAGATCCGTTGCGAGAAAATGATCCCGAACGTACGGTCCATATTGCGGCGCATGTTGTCCGGGAAGACCGTCAAGTTCTTCACGATGTTACCGAAACGGTTCAACATGTAGTTGAGGAGAATCGTCGCATCCGGAATGATGATTCGTTCTGCTGATGAGTGCGAGATATCACGTTCATGCCAGAGTGGGACATTCTCGTATGCTGTCATCATATGACCGCGAATGACGCGTGCAAGACCCGTCATATTTTCAGAACCGATTGGGTTACGTTTATGCGGCATCGCAGACGACCCTTTTTGTCCTTTCGCAAAGAACTCTTCCACTTCGCGTGTCTCTGTTTTTTGAAGTCCACGAATCTCGGTTGCCATCTTTTCAATCGATGTGGCAATCAATGCGAGTGTTGACATGTACTCGGCATGACGGTCACGTTGGAGTGTCTGTGTCGAAATCGGTGCAGCTTGGATACCGAGCTTGTCACAGACGTATGACTCGATGAACGGGTCGATATTCGCAAACGTCCCAACTGCTCCGCTCATCTTCCCGAATTCAATCGTTTCGCGAGCTGCCATGAAGCGTTTTTTGTTTCGTTTCATCTCTTCATACCAGAGGGCGAGCTTCAGACCGAACGTGGTCGGTTCCGCGTGAACGCCATGGGTACGTCCCATCATGATGTCATACTTATGTGCCTTCGCTTTTTCTGCGAGAATACCGATGAAGCGATCTAAATCGGCTTCTAAAAGATCATTAGCCTGTTTGATTAAGTACGAGAGTGCCGTGTCGACGACATCCGTCGACGTCAATCCGTAATGTACCCACTTTTTCTCTTCTCCGAGTGTCTCGGAAACGGCACGAGTGAACGCAATCACATCATGACGTGTCTCTTGTTCAATCTCTAGAATGCGATCAACATCGAACGATGCCTTGTCCCAAAGAACTTGTACATCTTCTTTCGGGATGATACCGAGTTCACTCCAAGCCTCACAGGCATAAAGTTCAACTTTTAACCAAGCCTCGAATTTGTTTTGATCAGTCCAAATGTTTGCCATCTCTGGGCGGGTGTAGCGTGAAATCATAAAACGGTCTCCTTCCAAATTGCCAGTTGTTCGATGGTATGAAGCGCTTCTTCGACCGTGTCACCAAGGACGTTCAAATGTCCCATTTTGCGACCTGTCTTCGCTTCATCTTTTCCATACAGATGTAGTTTAACATTCGATGGCAATGCTTTGACATGAAGTCGTGGCATATGCTCGCCGAGAAGGTTGACCATGACGACAGGCGATGTCAATCTCGTCCGTCCAAGGCGCATCCCGGTCACGGCTCGAATGTGTTGTTCAAATTGTGAGGTTTCACAAGCGTCAATCGTGTAGTGCCCGGAGTTGTGCGGACGCGGCGCAAGCTCATTCACATATAGACGGTCATCCGCCATGACGAACAGCTCGACAGCGAGCGTTCCCATTAAGCCGATATGGTCTGCAAGCTGGAGAGCGAGGTGTCTTGCATCCTCTTGAATCTCATTTGATACGCGAGCCGGTACAATCGATAAATGTAGGATGTTGTTGTGATGAATGTTTTCACTGATTGGGAATGTCAACGTTTCGTCATACCCTCTCGTCACAATGACTGAAATTTCTTTTTCAAATGGCAACCAAGCTTCGGCGACATATTCCTGCTCGACAAAATGTTCAACGAATGTCTGAAGGTCATGTTCCGACCGAATGACCGTCTGCCCTTTCCCGTCATAACCGAAGCGACACGTTTTGATGACAAAAGGTAAGCCGAGCTTCTCATATGCCTGCCGTACATCTCGAACCGTACGTACCGAAACATACGGTGCGACACGTAGTCCTGCTGATTCAATCATCTGTTTCTCTAAGATGCGATGTTGCGTCGCCTTCAACACGTCCATACCTTGTGGGCATTTTTCTTCGATGGCTGCAATCATTTCCGTATCGATGTTCTCAAATTCATACGTCACAACGTCTGAACGAGCAGCGAGTTCTTTTGCGGCATCGACATCATCAAATGAGGCAACAATTGAATCTGCCACTTGAGCAGTCGGTGCATTGGGGTTCGGGTCAAGACAAAGTGTCGTGTATCCCATTGCACTCGCACTGAGTGACATCATCCGTCCAAGTTGTCCTCCACCTAAAATTCCGATTCTCATCAGACCAACTCCTCCGTTCCTCGCATCGCCATCTCTTGTTTCTTCTCACGAAATGCATCAAGTCGATTTGTAATGTCTGTGGAGTGGATGCTGAGGATTTGAGCAGCCAATAACCCTGCATTCGTTGCTCCCGCTTTTCCGATGGCAACAGTTGCTACTGGAACTCCTGCAGGCATCTGAACAATGGAGAGTAGCGAATCCATTCCATTGAGTGCTTTCGACTTTACCGGGACACCGATGACAGGAAGTGTTGTTTTCGCAGCGACCATTCCAGGAAGGTGGGCTGCCCCACCAGCACCCGCAACGATCACTTGGATGCCTCTGCTTCGTGCCTCTTCAGCATATTCGAACATAAGGTCTGGTGTACGGTGAGCTGATACGACTTGTTTTTCATATGGAATCTGTAATTCATCCAACACGTCACATGTATGTTTCATCGTCTCCCAATCAGATGAACTTCCCATGATTACTCCAACTGCTACGTTCATTCCCAATGTCCCCCTTACAAAAAGAAATCCCTAAACCGACAATCAGTTTAGGGTATAGGCATGACAAATACACGTCCGCTACACCCCATAGTCTGATCAGAATCGGTGATCAGGTAGAAACTTGCAAGCCATTTCCTTGCGATTATATGGAGCACTATTTATTTTTCTTATCTCACACGCCTATCGTACCTTGTTCTTTGAAAACATGTCAATAAACTGCGAACATTTTAATTGTCTGAATATTTATCGTTCGCTTTTTAGACGTTATCAGCATAATCATCTTCGGTAATGTATGCTATTGAAAAGGGGGAGTTAGATGAGTTACATCGCAAGTTTACGGGAAGTGATTGGGAATCGTCCGATTATCAGTGTGGGAGCAACCATTTTGGTCATCAATCAAAAGCAAGAGGTACTGATGCAATTCCGATCGGATACACTTGACTGGGGGTTACCAGGAGGATCGATGGAGCTCGGGGAAACGTTGGAAGAAGTCGCTGCAAGAGAATTAAAAGAAGAAACTGGACTTCTCGCTGAGCAATTTGAATTAATCCAAGTCTTTTCCGGTTCAGATGGTTACTTCAAATATCCAAACGGAGACGAGACATACGGTGTCATTCATTTATACCAGGCGAAAGGAGTACATGGAGCGCTCGTCATGGAAGATGGTGAAAGTTTGGCTCTTGAATACTTTAGTAAAGAGAATCTTCCTAAAAAGATAGAAAAACGAGCTCAAACTTTATTGGATGCGCTTGGAGATCGATGCTTTGAACGCGAACATTCATTTTGAGACATAAAAAAGCCGTCACGCAGATTGTGTGACGGCTTGGCATTAGGATTCTTTAGAGACGCATTCAAATAAAATCGATTGATGGGAATGGACAGGTTCATCTTTGGCTCCCGTTTGCTCAAAGACGGGCTTTTCAATACGGCGTATAGGACGATAACCCATTTCATTGATTCGATCTAAACATTCACTGACCGTTTCATTTGGTTCGACATATACTTTGATCTTCTTAGCCATTGCTTCTTACGTCCTCTCTTCCACTAAGCTGAATCGATGATATGAAAAAACGGCGGCCCTTGAGCGAATGCTCCAGAACCACCGTTTGCCTGGCAACGTCCTATCCTCACAGGGGGAGATCCCCCAACTACTTTCGGCGCTGAGACGCTTAACTTCCGTGTTCGGCATGGGAAC